>JALZAE010000382.1 GCA_030948535.1 Gemmatimonadota bacterium
CGTATCTCCCGAAACACGGGTACCGAAAGAACTGCCGGCGGCCGTGCTCATCACCTATGCCGACGCCCGGCCGGCGCTGGCAAGCGTTGCGATCAGCTCGACCGAAGAGCGCGAGCGCTTGCTCGACGGTTTCTTGCTTGCCCTCAAGTATCGGCAGAGCGCAGAGGGCGAAGGGGTAGGAGTGCAGCAGCTCGCCGAGACTCCGCGCGACATCTTCACGGCGCCGCCCTATCCCTCGACGCTCTCGGTGTATCCGACGCTCGAGGCGAGTCTCTACGGGTCCACGCGCGCCGACTATGGCTTTGTGATGGCGCTGCAGTTCCCGGATATCGGCGCGGCGTTCCAGTGGCACACGTACAAGTTCGAGATGTTTCGCGTTCCCGACGACGATCTCAAGAACGCCGCTGCCGCGACGACCGGCACTGGAACGGGACCGAGCCATTGGTCGATGCTCAAGAAGCGTCTGGCCCAAGACGAGCGCTACCACGACGCCGACGTTCAGGCGTACGGGAACAAGCTCTGGGACCAAATCGGGCCGCCCGGGATCTCGATCCTCAACCCAATCAATATCGTCGCTGGGATGCGCGTGCTCGGTACGCTCATCTCGACGTTGTTCGAGACGCTCGCGGATCCGTCATACGTCGCGCGCTTTGATTTCGAAACAGAAGGACTCTACATCGTCCGCTGCATCGCCTCATGGAATGTGCACGGCGATAAAGTCCTCAACCGTCCGCCGAGCGTGGCGTACGTGCCGCTGTTCGCGCGCGACCCCGGCATTCTCGCCGAGGAGCGTCTGCAGCAGCAACTCGCCGAAGAGGAGCAGGTAAAGGACCGGCTCGCCGAGGTGAACAAGCAGCTCGCCGGAGAGCTCACATTCAACGAGCGCTGGAAGCTCGAGAACGAGGCGGCGAAGCTCGAGGCGGCGACCGGCGGCGTGGAAGCGATGCTCCTCTATCAGCAGCAAGTTCTCAACAAGTCAAAGGACAAGGACGCCGGAGCCCGCGCCGATAAGCTCGAGGACATTCTCAACACGCGCAAAGCGCGAGGCTTTGGGAAAGACACCACGCGTTTGCCCGCCGTCTATGTCAACGACAACGGGCAGATGATCGATCTCCTGCTCGAGCTGCGCGTATTCTCCGAGGACAGCGCCACCGGCACCGGCAACTACGCGGTGAACGATGTCACGACGCCATCGAGCATCCACGCGTCGGCAAGCGGCAAGCGGCGTGAAGCGATCATGGCGGCGCTGACCGACTTGTTCCAGCACTCCGACTACGGCCGCGGACACGCGTCGGTGCGTGTCGATGGCGTACTCGAGTCGATCGAGATCGATACGGTGTCGAAGGGCAAGCTGTTCATGGAGGCGCTGTCCGACACCGCGACGGTCCTCTCCGTCATCGCGGTCGCCGCCGCGCCCTTCACCGGCGGTGCGACGCTCGCCCTCATGGTGCCGGCGATGGTCATCGGCGCCGTGCCATCAGCCTACAACATCTACGAGCGCATCGCCGAGAGCACCTTCCACTTCGATCTCGCGCTGGCGATGGATGTGGTGAACATCGTCGGCTCGCTTGTCGGCGTCGGCGCGGAAACCCGCGCCGGGATGCAGGCGATCAGGCTCGGTACCACCACCGGCAAGATCATCATCGTGACCGGGCTGGGCGCGATGGGCGGGAGCGTGCTGCTGATGACGGTCTCGCTGTCGAAGCAGATCGAAGCGCTCAAGGATATCCCCGAGGGTCTGCGCGACGCCGAGCTCCTCAAGGTGCTTGGCCAGTTCATGCTCAACACGGGGATCATGGTTGGGGCCGTTTTGGTCTCGCAATCGCGCGCACGCGGCGACTTCAAGCCGCGCACGTTCGACGAGTGGATTACCCAGATCGACGAGCCCACACGCAAGCAGCTCGAGGCAACGAAGACCGAGACGGATCCGGCGCAGAACGCCTGGAAGATTTACGCGGAGATGGATCCGTTCGTCCGCGAGCTGCTCACGCAGTGCGGCAGCGATTGCATTCCGATGAATCCGCCGCCATCGAAGGCGAATCAGGCGCGGATCAAAAAGCTCGACGTCGGTTTGAGCAAGCGCGCCCAGCGCACGCTCAAGGGACTGTTGCACGACAACCGCACCGAAGCGGCGATGAACAAGGTCCTCGTCGAGATCGAAGCCGCGCGCGACAAGGCAGTGTACAGCAAAAAGAACACGAAGGCGGCGGTGGAAAGCGCGGTGCTGGAGCGCGGCAGCGCCGCCGACTACATCCTCGCCGAGCTCGACAAGGAGCGCGTCGCGGCGCTCGATCCGAAAGACGCCGGGAAGTGGAAGCGGGTTCGCGAGCTTGCCGACGAGGTTGCCGCGAAAAAAACGATTCCGATCGAAACCATTGCCGAGGTCGTCGATCGCGTGCTCCAAGAGAAAGGCGCGGATCCCGAGGAGTTGCTCTCGCTGCTCAAGCAGCTGAGCGAGATCGCCGGCAATGTGAAGGGTATCGACAAGATTCTCGGAAGCGGCGGCCTAACGGGCGGCTTCAACGAGTACAAGGGCGCCCGCTGGACGTTGCGCTACTTGCGTGATGCCGACCTGTTTGGCAGCGTGAAAGCGTTCGAAGAATCGGCGCGCGGATCGCTGATTAATCGCGTGATCGACGTGCGGCTCAAGGATGGCAAACGCATCGAGCTAAAGAGTTGGGCCGAGTGGCACGACATCGCGCAGGAGGGCTTCAGCCGTCAAATCATGGCCGACTATCTGGGAACCAACGGCTTCGAGGAGCCACTCGAGTGGGCATTCGAGCCTGGCCCGGGCATTGGCACGGAAGGAGAGTTGATCGACAATATGAAAGCCGCGCTGGACAAAGCAATCGCCAAACAGTGGCGCGGATACAAGGGCCCCGACGCGATCTTGCGAGTCAACGAAATCAAGGCGCGGTTGAAGGACATCGTTCGCATCGGTGCGAAAAAGAAATGAGCGAGCGCGTCCCCTGTGTCTTTGGCTCGCCGGCGCGGTGGAATTCTGCGCGCGTTCGGCTGGACCCGCCGCTTCGGCCCGCGTGGTCACTACCGAACGATGACCTCGTCAACCCGGTGATCCTCGGCGACGGCCGAGCGTTTTGCGTCTCAGACCCGCGCGGTCTCGTCGCACTCGACGCGGCGAGTGGTCGCGAACTGTGGCGTCAGGAGACGCTCAGTGGCTGGGGCAGCTGTCAGCTGATCGAGGGCGGACTGCTCTCGACGTTGCGCCCCGGTGTGCTCACGCTGCTCGATCCAACGAGCGGAAGAGAGCTCGCGGCGTACGAGGTCACTGACATCCACCTGCATTACGGCGTGGTCGCCGGCAATCGCGTAGTCAACCCATTCGCCGATGGCAGCATCGGCGTGTGGGATCTCGCCGCGCGCACATTCAGCTGGCGCGTGCCCGCGGCGTGGAGCGCGAAGTTGCTGGCAACTGATGGACAAAACGTGTGTCTCTACGAAAGAGACGCATGCGTGATGCTCGATCTCGCGACGGGCGCCGAGCGATGGCGCTTCGACGTCACGGAGCTCGGCCGCCACACCGTGCTCGTGGGGGACGAGCGTGCCGGATCGGTCGTCGGCCATCCAATCATCGCCGGTAACTGCGTGTACATCGGCGTCACCGGCGGATGGCTCGTCGCGCTCGATACGGCGAGCGGAGCCGTGCGTTGGAAAACGCACGTAGGGCGAATCGCGCCGAACAACTTCGCTCTCGCACCGAATGACGAATTGCTCTTTCTCGGCGACGGCGCGCTCGTCACGCTCGACGCCCGTACCGGCGCCATTCGATCCCGGCACGAGTTCGTCACCGCGGACGATGCAATCGACGATGGTCCCTACGCACCGATGGCGCCGACGGAGCGCTACGTCTGGACCGTCGACAGGGGGGGCAGGCTCGTCGCGATCTCGCGCGATGCGGGGCGCGTCTACTTCAGTGTGGAGCTCGACGGCCGCGTGGCTTCGCCCCCTTCGATCGCCGATGGCCGGCTCTTTGTCGTCGATCTCGATGGACAGCTCACCGTCTTCGCCTCGGCATCCGCGGAGGGCGCCGCGTGACGCACACACGACAGAGCAGCGTGCCCACATTCACGGCGGCGCCGGCCGCGGCGTCATCGCAACGGCACGGCAACGTCGCCGGAACGCCAGCCCCAAACACAAATGTCGCGATGCAACTCGCGCTGCATTCGGCCGAGCGCGCGCGCCAGGGGCGGGACGCCGGCGACGTGGCTAGCGAGAAACCCGGCGCCCAGGCGATGGCGGGTCCGCGGTTGCCGATCGAGGGCGTAGCGCATTCACTCGCGACCCGTCGCGCGCGGCCCGGCACCTACTTTCGTTTGCCGGTCTTCGCCGATTTGAAGGCAGCCTTCACCGACAAGAAACTCAAAATTCCCGAAGCGGTGATCAAAGATCGCGTCGGGCGTCTGCTCGGCCGCATGGAGCGCGAGAAGCGACTCAAGTCGAAGGATTCCGTTCCCACGATCGTAGGCAAGATTTTCCCAGGGCCCGGCGTCATCAATGAGACCGAATTCAATAACGCGATCGACGTCGCGGACCGGACCAAGATCTACAAAAGCGTTCTCGATGCCGACACCGTGGTCAAAGCCGCCGACAAGCCGGGCCTCAAAACCGCGATGGCCGATGCAATCACGCTGATGAAGAAAGTCGAAGGTGACGCCGCCGGTCTCAAAGCCGTGTTCGGCGGGCAGGACACGACGGCAAAAGCGAACTATGCCAAAGCACAGACCGCGCTCGGCAACGTCGCCAAGGACCTCGATAAGCACGTGACCACCGACTATAACCTCGACGATCCCGAGGTGGATCTCGGCGGTTGGGCGCAGTTCAGCTCCCAGAACATGCACCTCATTGCGGACGTCGTGCAGCTCACTGATCCGAAGGAGACCAAGTCCACTCTGATCCACGAGTCATCGCACCTCGCCGACCCGTCGGTGACGGACAAGGGCTATTACGGCTCGCCGAACTTCGAGGCGCTCTCGGAAGCGGTGAAGGTGACCAACGCCGCGCACTATGAGGAATTGCCGAAACGCGACATGCTGACGAGCAAATTCGCCGGGATTACGTTCACACCCGGGAAGCTGAAAGGCGGAGCGGCGCCGACGTGGGAAGATGGAATCCGTCGTACCGCGAGCGAGGCGCTTCGCGAGGGATGGGACGCCGCCGTCGACGTCCACAACTTCATTCGCAAGGTTCGCAAGGACGACCTGGCGGGAACCACGGCGACCTTCACCGCCAACAAGGTACTGATCCTCGAGATCTCGAAGTTGATGGATTTGACTGTGCACGAGCAGGACCCCGCGAATATGAAGATCACGGCGCTTGACGTCACGCTCACCGAGAGCATCGCGCACGGCATTGGAATCGTCGGCTCGCTCGCACAGACCGCAGCCGTTACCGCGCCGCCGGGGCCGTTCGCAACCGCGAGCGCCAAAGACAAAGCGACGACGGACGTCGTGATCGCTGATTCGATCGCGAAATACGGTAAGCTCCTCGGCAACGCGGCGCGCGACAAGACGCTCGTGGACTGGATGACCGCGCACGTCGGCAAGATTCCGTGACGCCTGCCGACGCGCCCACACCGTCGACGGGAGACTCGATCTTGTTCTGCGGCGTCCGCGTGCCGCTGGACGCGCGCGAGCTGCGGTTGGTGAACGTCGCACCTGTTGATCTGGTGCCCTTGGCGCGATTGCGCGACTTGCGCGAGTTGCGTCTTACGCACACGAATCCGCACCGCGGCGCGCTCGCGCTGCCGCTCGACCTCTCGCCGCTGCGTGAGCTGCATCGCCTCGAGGTGGTCGAGCTGCCGAAGTACGCCATCGACAACATCGAGCCATTGCGCGGATTGGTGGCCTTGCGCGATCTGGATTTGAGCGGCACGGCGGTCGAGGATCTGACGCCGCTCGAGACGCTGCAATCGCTCACCAGCCTGCGGCTTCGCGCGACGAAGGTGCGCTCGCTCGCACCCCTGGCTGCGCTGACGCACCTCACCCGCCTCGACGTCGCCCACACGCTCGTCGCCGACATCTCCCCGCTCCGCGAATTACCTGAGCTGCAGGAGCTTTTCGTCGAGGGAACAAAGGTGGCCGACCTGGCGCCTTTGGCAACCCTTCCGCGACTCACATCGCTGGCAGTTGCCGGAACGCCGATCGACTCGCTCTCCGGGCTGACGCCGCTCGAATGGTTTCGCGCCGCCGCGCGGCTCGACTTCAGCGGAACGCGCATCGCTGATCTCACCGGCATCGGCGCCGCCGTGCACGCGACAGAGCTCTTGCTGTTCAATACGCCGGTGCGCGATTTGACCCCGATCGCCGAGCTAGTTGGCATGCGCCTGCTGCGCATCGACCACACACCGGTCGAAGCTCTCACGCCTCTGATGCCGCTGCACCAGCTTGAGCAGCTCGGCATTTCCGGCACCGCAATTTCCGATCTATCGCCGCTATATGATCTCGCCGCGCTCAGGAGCATCGACATCGACGGCGCGGCCATATCGACTCGAGAGATCGCGTTGCTCCGGCAGAAGCGCCCAGATCTCGAAGTGATCGGCCGGGCCGCGACATGAACCCCACCCACGAAGCACGAGAAGCGAGCGACCGAGAAAATCGGCGCCGCCTATCCGCGCGACTCCAAGAGGAACATCAACCTCAACGACGGACTGAGCTGGACGCCCGCCCACGCATTCGGACACTACAGCGGTCTCCACGATCACTACTCGACGACAACCACCGCGACCTGCGGCCGCAAGACGACTCCAAACGCCGGCTGGGAAGGCGATTTGATGGCGGAATCAAAGGGAAAGCTCAGCATGCGCGACATCGATAAATTGCGACACTGGCGGGCGAACTGGTTGGGGTAGAAGGGGTGGGCGTAGGGTGTAGGG
>JALZAE010000384.1 GCA_030948535.1 Gemmatimonadota bacterium
GGCTCGCAGCGTGTAAGCGCCCGCGCCGCCAGAGCCGGACGCCCGCGCCGGGCCGTGCGCGATGGACTCTCCAAACCGTACAACATCACGCGTGAGATACCGAATTCGCGCCAAATCACCCGTGAATCGCCGCCGCCACGATGATGCTGATCCCGAGCGCCGTCGCGCCGACCACGACGCCGAGCGCGAGGTTGCGCGACTCGCACAATTCCTTCCACAGGTCGTACGGCGTGAGCTTGTCCACGATCGCGAACGATCCGGCGAAAATCAGGACGCCGAGGATGGCCCAGACCAGCGCCATCAACATGCTGTTTAACACGGGTGGCATTTCACTTCCCTCGCAGGTAGCGGCCGGATCCGTAATAGTGCGACCGATACGCGCCCGGATTGTCGCGTACCGATTTGGGGACGATTTTCGCTTCGCTCGCGCGCGTGAAGCTCCACCCGCGATACTCGGCTGTGCCCAGGAGGCCGAGGACGATGATGCCGTAGAGGAAATAGGCGCGGTAGGCCATCTAATATTCGCTCACTAGTCGGAGTCGTCGGAGCTTTCGGACGCGGATGCGATCGCCGAGGAGATCGCCGTGCCGCGATCGCTCTCCTTCCACCGCTGCCCCTCGAACGCCGCCGCGCGAATCGAGAGGATGATGGGCGGGATGAACAGCAGCAGCATCGCCACGCCGAAGAAGAGCGCGTTCGGCACATCGCGGCGCACGCGAATGTTGTAGGTCACGGACGATCCTTCGGGCGCCACCTCTGGAGCGACGCGCAGGAAGTAGCGACCCGAGGGCACCGATGGAATGATCGCGCGATCGCTTTGGCTTCCTTCGCTCCAGTTGCCGTCGCTGTCGCTGCCATAGTAGTAGCTCGCCTCGCGCGCGACCTCGTACGACACGCCGGTCTGTTCGTTGATCAGCGCGTAATCGACAAAGATCCAGCCGTTGTTGAGATTCGCCGATGTCGTCAGCTCGACGTTCGACGAATGTCCCTTGAGCTCGAACGGTGCGGTGACGAACGAGGTCGAGTCGGCGTTGACGCCGGGCCGCGCGACGAACTGGCCGCTGAACGCCTGCTCCCGTCGCGCGCTCACTTCTCGCAGTAGGAACATCGCCGTCAGCGCGATCATCAGCATGACGAACGCCTTCCACACGCGCCCGATGCCGCCGCCATACGGCGATGGCTGATTCGCGAAGATGCCAACGGCGGGCGGCGCCTGGCCGGGCAGCTTGAACGCTTTCCAGACGTCGTCGCCCTTGATGTACTCGCCGCGCGACCACGTCGTCTCGTTATCGGTCGTCTCCGCCGAGAGCATGCGTGGCGGCGCGACATAGTCCCGCGTCTCGGCAGAATCGCCCGTGCGGACCTGCCAGGGAAATTCCCCGAGCACGAAATCGGTGTACGCCTTCGCCGATTGGAAATGGCGATAGACGACGCCGTCGAGCGTCGCGGTCGGCATCACGGCATTCTTCTGCTGCAGTGGAACGGTGTGCACCGTGACGACGGCGTTCCAGTGCCCCTGATACTCCGTGAGGTAGCGAAAGCCGCGGTAGGGATTGAAAAGCAAGTACTCGTACCACGAGTAGCGCTCCCCCTCGACAACGATCGAGCGCACCTGAAACCCGATCACCTGAAACGTCGCACCCATGATCGTACCGCGCGTGCCGAGCGGGATGCGCGGCTTCACGCGAATCTTTTCTTCCATCGTCTGCAGGACGCGGAAGTTTGGGTCCTTGGCGTCGAGCACCGACAGGCAGCTCGGACACACCGCGGTGAGCGCGTGCTCTCCGGCGCGCAGCTCGACGGCGCTACCGCAGTTTGGACAGTTGAAGCCGCGGACGAGCGGCGTGCCGGAGCCCGTCATCGCAGCGGCCACCCCTCGAACTCGCGCACGTTGGCAAGCTTGAGATCATCCCACTCGACGTACTCACCGAGATACAGTACCGGCGTCGGATCGCTGAAGTCGAGTGTCGCGAAGCGCCCGCTCTCCGAGCGGAAATCGATGAAGGGGACGTCCTTCTTGTCCCACGTCGTGAACGGCAGCTCGCCCTCGACGCCGCGATAGTGCGCCACCGTGCGCGTAGCGACCGTGTAGCGGCTGCCGTTCCATTCGACCGTCGTACCTACGTGCAATTTGTCGGGCGTCGGAAGATTGCCCGGCGTCGGCACCGCGTGCGATACCGCGTATTCGGCCTGCGCATCGGAGAGCCAGCCGCTTTCGCCGTCGCTGTAGATGATGTGCCATTCGTTCCAGCCGCCGCGCTCGTACTCGTACAGGATGCGGCCGACGACGAGAAAATTTCTGCCTTTGTATTTCCCCTCGGTGCGGATCTGAATCGGCGAGCTGTCGACGGGCAGATCGGCCGCCTCGCCGACCTTCTCGAGATTCACGTCGTGCCGAACGAGCACCGTGCGACAAAAGGGACACACGGTCTGCACCGCGCCAGACCATAGGAAAGTGATCTGCGCGCCGCAGTTCGGGCAGTTCGCCGATGGCTGCGTCATCCGCGCGCGACCGATTGCGATGTCGCGCTCACCGGCGCGACGAACGACCGCTCGACACGGCGCACAAACACATCGGTGGCGCCAACGATCTCAGCGAGCCTCGTCGTCCAATCCCACTCGGGACGCGGCTTGCAGCAAAAGAGATTGACCGAGATCGAGCCGTGCTCAGGAAACGTGTGGCAGGCGAGATGCGACTCAGCGAGCAGACAGACTCCGGTGATCCCGCCGGGATGCGGAAATTGGTGCCACACCGCCTCCGCCACCGGACGAAGGCGGAGATCGCCGACGATGCGCGCGAACAGTGCACGCATCGTCGGCAGGTCGGCGAGCGCGGCAGCATTGCAGCCGTGCGCATCGACGATCCACTCCAGCCCCGACACGCCGGGCCCGCCCAGAGGCGCGGTCAGGCGGACTGTGCCTTGCCGCACTCGGGGCAGAACTTTGCGCTGCGGTTGATGCTGGCTCCGCACTCGGAGCAGAACTTCGTCTCGCCAGCGGTGCCGGCCGCGCCAGCGGCAGCAGCGCCACCAGCCGCGGGCGCGCTCGCGCCGCGCTGCTGCGCGTTGCCCATCGCGTTCGCCATCGCGTTGCCCATCGCCATCCCCGCACCGAGTCCGGCGCCAAGTCCCGCGGCACCGCCCTCGTTGGCCGCCGCGATCGGAATCGATTGGGCGACCTGGAACTGCGTGTACTGCCCCATGTCCCCGACCATGTTCATCGAGATGCGCTCGTCCAGACGCTTCTGGAGCTCTTCCGGGAGCGAGAGGTTCTCGACGACGAACGACTCGAGCGCCAGGCCGAGCTCGGCGAACACCGGCGCCATGACATCCTTCATCTTGCCGCTCAAGGCGATCATGTTGGCGGCCATGTCGATGAAGGGCACTCCGCTGTTGGCGAAGATGTCGCTCACCTTCCCGACGATCGTGTTCCGCAGATGCGGCTCGAGATCGGCGACGGTGTACACATCGCGCGTGCCGCTCAGCTCCTTGTGGAACGTCGGCGGAACGGCGACGGCGTACGAGTAGATGCCGAAGCCGCGCAGCCGCACCATCCCAAAATCCTTGTCGCGGATGGTGATCGGATTCTGCGTGCCCCACCGCTGATTCGT
This sequence comes from Gemmatimonadota bacterium, assembly GCA_030948535.1. Lineage (GTDB taxonomy): Bacteria > Gemmatimonadota > Gemmatimonadetes > Gemmatimonadales > Gemmatimonadaceae > JALZAE01. The sequence continues at coordinate 3,611 of JALZAE010000384.1, forward strand.
CTGCAGACGCGTCGAGAAGAAGTAGACGTCGCTCTTGAACGGGGATTTGAACGCCTTGTCCCAATTCATGAGGTTGGTGAGCAGCGGCAGCGTGCGCGTGGACAGCGTGTAGAGGCCGGGCGGAAATACATCCGCGATCCGCCCCTCGTTCACGAAGATGGCGATCTGCGACTCACGCACGGTGAGCTGCCCGCCGTTCTGAATTTCCATGTCGCGCATCGGATACCGATACGCGAGCACGCCATCGCCATCCTCGGTCCACTGGATGACGTCGATGAACTGTTTCTTCAGGAAATCGCCGAGCGACATGAGGGTACTCCGGTATTCGAGGCGAACGTGCTACGAGTTGTCAGACATCTCTACGAGAGAATGTGGGGGCGGATTCGTGTGAGCGCTACGCGTGAAGGCGGGTGTGGGGTGTCGGGTGTAGGG
>JALZAE010000391.1 GCA_030948535.1 Gemmatimonadota bacterium
TTGCATCCCCTTGTACTTGATCAGCTCCTTCGCCCGGTCGACGATGAAAAAATTTCCGTCGTCGTCGGCGTAGCCGATATCGCCGGTTCGCAGCCAGCCGTCCGCCGACAGAATCTCCGCCGTCGCCTCCGGCCGGTGGTGGTAGCCCAGCATCACCTGCGGCCCGCGGACGACCAACTCTCCGTCGTGATTGCGCCCGACCTCTTTCCCCGTGTCGAGGCTCAGGATCTTGCACTCCGTATTCGGCAGGCACACGCCGACCGATCCCGGTTTGATCTTCTCCGGGTCATGCGGTGTGCAGTGCGTCGCGGGACTCGTTTCGGTCATCCCATAGCCCTGGCGCATCACGGCGTCAAGACGCGAGCCGCACGCCGCACTCACCGCCGCTCCGAGCGGTGCCGCCCCCGAGAACACCGACCTGAGCGATGAGAGATCGAACTTGTCGACCAGCGGATGCTTCGCCAGCGCGATGATGATCGGCGGCACGACGTGCGCGAAGGTGACGCGGTAGCGCTCGATGAGCGTGAGATACTGCTCGAGATCGAACTTCGGCATCGTCACCGTCGTGGCGCCTGCGCGAAGCCCAATGTTCAGGATGACTTCCATCCCATAGATGTGAAAGAACGGCAGGACGGCGAGCAGCACTTCGTCGGAGTGGTCCATTCCCGTTCCAAGCATCTGGACGACATTCGCGATGAGATTGCGATGCGTGAGCATCACGCCCTTGTTGAGGCCGGTCGTCCCGCTCGAGTACGGTAGCGCGACGACATCGCGCGCCGGATCGATCGGCACCGGACGCAGTGGTCCGTCATGCGCGACGAACGAGGCGAACGGCATAGCGCCCTCCGCCTCGCCGAACACAACGAGCTCCGTGACCGCCGTGCCGTGCGATGCCAACGACGCGCGCTCGAGCAGCGGAGGCACCGTGATCAACATCCGCGCGCCGGAGTCGCGCAGCTGGTACGCCAATTCTTCCGTCGTGTACGTCGGGTTCAACGTCGTGACGATGCCGCCGGCGATCGCGACGCCGTGGAACGCCAGCGCGTACTCGGGGAGATTCGGGCTGAAGATGGCGATGACATCGCCCTTGCCGATGCCGCGCGCCTGGAGCGCCGCCGCTACGCTCTTCGTTCCGGCCGCGACGGCGGCGTAGGTGAGCACTCGTCCGCTCGGCCCGTCGATCAGCGCCGGCTTGTCGCCTCGCGCAGTGGCATGTTCGAGCACGAACTCCGAGAGCGGTACCGACGGAATCTCGACGTCGGCGTACGGGCTTCGACACGACATGCGCCAGCGCTCTCGGTGAAGGTCGCGTTCGACGTCGCGGCGGTCGACCCCGGCATCAGCGCGTTCCCGATGCCGTGACCCCGCGCCATTCCATTGGGGGAATCTGCGCCGAATGCGCGAAGACGCCAGCGGCAAGCGCTTCGAACAACCCCGCCGTCTCGGCCGCCCGATAGGAATAGATGGCGATTCCGCGCGCGCCGCGCTCCCGCGACCGCTCGATCTGCTTCACGACTTCGGTAGCGCCGCGGTCCGCGCCGATGCCGATGTAGAGATGCCGGCCTCCGCGGGTCTGCACCGCATCGAGATGATCGTCGAGCAGGCACGCCCAGTCGGCGCGGCCGCAGTACGAGGGCGTCATCACCAGGTACGTCATCGGCACGACGACATCGACGATGCCCTCTTCCGCCCAGGCGTGCGGATCCTGCGCCAGCTCGCTGAAGCCCTGCGATGTGTGCCATGACCAGCGGTCGCGGTAGATGCCCCACACGGCGGCGCTCATCACCGCGCCTGGCCGGGCCGCGCGCACGCTGTCGCGCACATCGCGCACGGCGGCGGTCACCAGCGAGCGGCGGAAATCATCCCAGCGCGCATCGTTGATCGCCGGCGTGCTCCCGAACTGCCGCACACTCTCCGGGTCGAACGACCAGCGTGATCCTGGGTAGCGAATGCGATCGAGATGGATGCCGTCGACCTCGTAGCGCCGCGCGATGTCCGCCGCGACGTGCGCCAGTCGATTCCGCACGGCGGGAATCGCGGGCGACATCCAGACGTATTCCTCTCCGTTCGGGCAGCGGAGCGCGTTGCCCGCCTCATCCGTCATCGACCAGTCGGGATGCGACAGCAGCATGTGTCGTGGCTTGCCGGGGTCCGACTCGGCGAGAAGGTGACACGTCGTCGCGTTGCCCGCGCCCCAGCCCGTGAATGCGTTCAGCCAGGCGTGCAGTTGCACCCCGCGCGCGTGCGCTTCGCGCACGGCGACCTCGAGTGGATCCCACACCGGCGTGCCACCGAGATGACCGCAGAGCAGCACCGCACACGGCTCAATCTCCGAGCGATAAATCGCGTCGGCGGCGCCGCGCACTTGGAAGTACACGATGTTGAAGTTCGCGCTCGCCGCGCGCTGCATGATGCGGCTGACGGATGCTGGCGAGTCGTAGTCGAAGCGCGACACCCATAGTGCGCGCGCCTCGGCGATCGGCGACGCAGCGCGCGGAGCCAACGGAGGATTCGGCTGAGCGCGCAGCGTGAGTGGAATAAGAAGCGCGGAGGCGAAAGCGATCGTTCGTGAACTGTGCATCGTTGACCACGAAGGAGAGCGAAGCGGGAAGGGATTCCGTAGGCAATACGCGCCGATCGGCTCTGAGTAACGAGCGCGGTGCGCAGCGCGTATCCTCAATTGCGACGACCACTTCGGCTTGACACACCCGGCACGGCAATCTACTTTTCTCGGTCTGTCCCGCCCAACGGGCGTATTTCGGAATACCCAGAGGTTATGCCGACTATCAATCAGCTCGTCCGGCGCAGTCGCCAGGACGTCGAGAAGAAGCAGAAAGCGCCGCACTTGAAGGCCAATCCGCAGAAGCGCGGCGTGTGCACGCGTGTATACACCGTGACGCCGAAAAAGCCGAACTCCGCGCTCCGCAAAGTTGCGCGTGTTCGTCTGACGAATGGCTTTGAGGTGACGGCGTACATCCCCGGCGAAGGCCACAACCTGCAGGAGCACTCGATCGTGCTCATTCGCGGTGGCCGCGTGAAGGATTTGCCGGGCGTGCGATACCACATCGTGCGCGGCACTCTCGACGCCTCTGGCGTGAACGGCCGGAATCAGAGCCGCTCGAAGTACGGCACCAAGCGACCCAAGGCCGGCGGAGCCGGAGGTAAGAAGTGAGCCGTCGTGCACGTGCCGTCAAGCGCACCGTTCTTCCTGATGCGCGCTACGACAGCCAGACCGTGAGCAAGTTCATCAACGTGCTCATGTATCAGGGTAAGAAGTCCACGGGCGAAAACATATTCTACGGCGCGATGGATCTGGTCGAGAGCCGCACCAGCCAGCCCGGCGTCAACGTCTTCAAGCAGGCGCTGCAGAATCTCAAGCCGGTCGTCGAAGTGAAGAGCCGCCGCGTCGGCGGTGCGACGTACCAGGTGCCCGTCGAGGTTCGGCCCGAGCGTCGCACGGCGCTGGCCATGCGCTGGCTGATCCTGTACTCGCGCGAGCGCACCGAGAAGTCGATGGCCGAGAAGTTGGCGGCCGAAGTCATCTCGGCGAGCAAGGGCGAAGGCAACGCGATCAAGAAGAAGGAAGACACGCACCGCATGGCTGAAGCGAACAAGGCGTTCGCCCACTATCGCTGGTAAATCGTTCTCGCTGTTCTGCAGGATGAAGCCCCGCTCGATGTTCGCATCGAGCGGGGCTTCCTGTCAGCTCTCGCCCGTGCGTTGGCTTCCAGCGACTTGGCGTCCCACCCGCTGCGCTCGCGATGCACCGCGGATCGCGCCAATTCCGCTATTAGAGGTGAGCCCTCGCCCGCCGAGTGGCAACTAGACCGGTCGTCTCGGACGCGTTCACACAGCGCATCGACACGACCATCGAACAGTTGAGGACGACACGATGACAGCCCCGAGCAACTGGTATTACGTGCAACAAGGTGCCGCCACCGGCCCCGTTCCTTCCACTCAGTTGGAGTCGTTGGTTCGCGCCGGCAGCATACGCGCCGACACGCTGGTGTGGCCCGGCGCGGGAGACTGGTTGCCAGCCGCGAGCTCGCCACTCGGATGGATGTTCGCCGGCACTCCCGCGCCAACGCCGGGGCTGCCACCCGTTTTCACCGGCGCCGGCAATCCCGCGCCGCAAGGCAAATACGAAGCGTTCGTCTTCGGCGAGCTGACGCCGCGACTTGAACCCGGCGAGCGATTCGAGGTGACCGCGATGCTGTTCACCGGTTCTCTGCTCCGCCTGGCCGCGGCTGGAATGGCCCTCGGCGCGATCGGCGCGACGGCGGTTGCGCGGCAGACCCTCTTCTTTGCCGTCGCCACCGATCGCCGACTCTTTCTGATGCAGACGAAGGTCGGATGGTTGTCGCTCCAGGCAATCAACCTCGGCCTCGCCGAGATCCGCTACGACGCCATTGCGCAGGTCACCACCGGCGGCACGCTCAACCAGCGCACCACGACGTTGGCGATGAAGGACGGCTCATCGGTCATGCTGCGGCTGAACGCGATGGGCAGAGTGATGTCTGGACAGCAGCAGTTTCAGGAGCGCTTTCCGCAGCTCGTGAACCAACGCATCAGTCGCTAGTCGTGAGTCGTTGTGAGCGCCGTCGTGGCGCCGTGTGCGTCGTCGGTCACCAAGAG
>JALZAE010000467.1 GCA_030948535.1 Gemmatimonadota bacterium
CTTCCCCACTTTCTTCATCATGCGCTGCATCTCGCGGAACTGGTCGAGCAGCTTGTTCACTTCGCTGACGGGGCGGCCGCTGCCTTTCGCGATGCGCGAGCGGCGGGTGCCGTTGATCAACTCGGGCTTCTTGCGCTCTTCCTTCGTCATCGAGAGCACGATCGCCTCGATGTGCTTCATGCGATTCGGATCGACCTGGGCCTGCTTGAGCATCTTCGTGTTGACGCCGGGCAGCATCTTCAAGATACCCTCGAGCGGGCCCATTTTCTGGATTTGCTTCATCGTCCCGAGAAAATCCTCGAGGTCGATTCCCTCGTTGCGAACCTTTTTCTCGAGCCGCTTCGCCTCGGTGGCGTCGAACGTCTCCTGTGCCTTTTCGACCAGCGACACGATGTCGCCCATCTGAAGGATCCGGCCCGCCATGCGCTCGGGATGAAAATCCTCGAGCGCGTCGATCTTCTCGCCCACGCCGATGTACTTGATCGGCTTCTTCGTGATGCCGTAGATCGATAGCGCCGCGCCGCCGCGGGCATCGCCATCCATCTTCGTCAGAATCACGCCGGTGACGCCGAGCTGGTCGTCGAACCCCTTGGCGATTTTGACCGCATCCTGTCCCGTCATGCCGTCGGCCACGAGCAGAATCTCATCGGGTTTGAGCTCGGCCTTCAGGCGCGACAACTCCTGCATCATCTCGTCGTCGATCTGCAACCGGCCGGCGGTGTCGATGATCACCACGCGATCGCGGCTACGCTTCGCCAGATCGACGCCCGCTTTGGCGATCTTCACCACATCCTTCGTCGTGCGATCGGCGTACACCGGCACGTCGATCTGCTTGCCGAGCGTCTCGAGCTGATCGATTGCGGCGGGACGATAGACGTCGGCGGCGATCAATCGCGTCTGCCGCTGCTCGCCGACGAGCTTGCGCGCGAGCTTCGCCGCGGTCGTCGTCTTTCCCGAGCCCTGCAGTCCGACCATCATCACGATCGTCGGAGGGACCGTGCTCAGCTTCAGTCCTTCGCGGCGCTCGCCGAGCATGCCGGCGAGCTCGTCGTGCACAATCTTGACGAGCTGCTGGCCCGGTGAGACCGTACGCAGCGCCGACACACCGACCGCCTTCGCCTCGACGCGCTCCAGAAACTCCCGCGTCAACTGGAAGTTCACATCGGCTTCGAGCAGCACGCGCCGGACTTCACGCAGGCCCGCTTTGATGTCCGCTTCGTTCAGGACGCCGCGCCCGCGCAAGCGCGTGAATACGGCGTCCAGCTTTTCGCTTAATTCATCAAACATAGCCCTCAAACCTAGTCCCGATTAGGATTCGGAGCAACGAGAACGGTGCGCGTCGCGCGCCTCCCTCGCTCAGCAGCGCGGTTGTTTGCTCCTCGCTTCAACATCCCGCCGATGTCTCGACCGACCCGCAAAGAAGAGATCCTCCGGTCCGAGCTGCCGCCGACGCTGCCGTTGATGGCGCTGCGGTCGACCATCGTGTACCCGCTCGGCACGATCGCGGTGCAGATGGGCGCGCCGGAAAATCTCAGCATCCTGCGGTCGAACGAGGAGGGCGGACTGATCGTGGGGCTCGTCATCGCCACCGGCGATCACGACGAGCCGATCAATCCCGAGAGTTTCATCGGCCGCGTCGGTGTCGCGGCGCGGGTGCACGAGCGCATCAACCTGCCGGGCGACACGATTCAGATCACGCTCCAGGGGCTACGCCGCATCGTGATCGAGGGCGTCGCGCAGCGCGATCCCTTCCCCGTCGCCCACATCAAGGCCGCGCGCGAGACGCCGCTCGATCCGATTCAGGGCGAAGAGCTGATGGCCCGGCTCGTCAACGCCGCGGAGACGCTGGCCGAGCTCGTCGATCGCATTCCGGACGAAGTGCCGCAGATCCTCAAGCTCAACCTGTCGGATCCCGGGCGCTTCGCCGATCTCGCCGCGACCAACATGAACTTTCGCATCTCGGACAAGGACGAGGTGCTGCAGCGACTGGACATCGCCGAGCGCATTCGCTTCGTGCTCAGCCGGCTCGAGCGCGAGGTGGCGCGCGCGCGCGTGATGGAGGACATCAAGCGCCAGACCGAAGTGAAGATCGAGCAGCATCAGCGCGAGTTCTATCTTCGCCAGCAGCTTCGCGCGATCCAAGCCGAGCTCGGCGAGGCCGATCCGGGCGAGAAGGACGCGAACGATCTGCTTCGAAAAGTCGAAGAGGCGAAGCTCCCCGAGCGCGCGATGCAGGAAGCGCGGCGCGAGACCGAGCGGCTTCGCATGCTGTCGCCGGCGTCGAGCGAGTATCAGGTCATTCGGACGTACTTGGATTGGCTGATCGCGCTGCCATGGGGCAAGCGCACCGGCGACGACCAGATCGCGCTCAGCCGCGTACAGGAAGCGCTCGACAAGAAACACTACGGTCTCAAGGAAGCGAAGGAACGCATCATCGAGTACCTCGCCGTGCGAAAGCTGCGCGGCGGGGAGCAGCACGGCCCGATTCTCTGCCTCGTCGGTCCGCCCGGCACGGGTAAGACATCGCTAGGCGAAGCGATCGCGGATTCAATCTCACGCCAGTTCTATCGCATCTCCGTCGGCGGCGTGCGAGACGAAGCGGAGATTCGGGGGCACCGCCGGACGTACGTCGGCGCGATGCCCGGCCTGCTCATTCAGGCGCTGCGCCGCGTGCAAGTAAAGGATCCCGTCTTCATGATCGACGAGATCGACAAGATGACGCACGGCGGCGCCAGCGGTGATCCGACCGCGGCGATGCTCGAGGTGCTCGACCCGTCGCAGAATCACGACTTCGTCGATCACTACCTGAACTTGCCCTTCGATCTCTCGAACATCCTGTTCATCTGCACGGCGAACAATCTGTTCGACATTCCGGCGCCGCTGCGCGACCGCATGGAAGTCATCCGGATCGCCGGCTACACGATCGAGGAGAAGGTCGAGATCGCGTGGCTTTACCTTCTGCCGAAGCTGCTCGAGGAGCACGGGATCAGCGACAAGGACATCCAGTTCACCGACGAAGTGCTGGAGTTCATCTCGAGCGGCTACTCGCGAGAGGCGGGACTCCGCGGCTTCGCGCGAAACCTGTCGACGATCATGCGCAAGCGCGCACGGGTGAAGGCTGATGGCGAAGAGGGAGCATGGATCATCGATCTCGCCAAGGTCGAGGAGATCCTCGGCTCGCCTCGTTATCCGAAGGAGGCGGCGGAGACGGAGCCGGAAGTGGGCGTTGTGACGGGTCTCGCCTGGACCGCGACCGGCGGCGATATCATGCTGATCGAAGCACTGAAGATGCCCGGCACGGGCCGGCTCATCGTCACCGGGCAGCTCGGCGATGTGATGCGCGAATCCGTGGACGCGGCGTACTCGTACGTTCGATCACGAGCGCACGCGATTCGGGTTGATGACGCCGCCTTCAAGGATTTCGATCTGCACATCCACCTGCCCGCCGGCGCGATTCCCAAGGACGGGCCGAGCGCGGGCATCACCCTCACGATCGCGATTGCCAGCGCGCTGGCCGAGCGTCCGGTGCGGCGCGACGTGGCCATGACGGGCGAGGTCACGCTACGCGGCAAGGTGCTCGAGATCGGCGGTGTGAAAGAGAAGGTGTTGGCCGCGTATCGCTCCGGCCTGCGCGAGGTGATTCTGCCGAAGAGCAACGAGAAGGATCTGCGCGAGATTCCCGACGAGGTGCGCAAGAACATGGCGTTCGTCTTCGCGTCAACGATGGACGAAGTACTCCGGCTCGTGCTTCTGCAGAAGCCACCGGCAGGACCGGTGGACCTGCCTCCCGTGACCGAGCATGTAGTCACGCCGCGCGCGACGATGACGGACCGCGAGATCCCGGTCGAGACCGCGGACTGACGCGGCCGATGGCCGCCTCTTCGCTGCAACCGCTCGACGATCCCGTCCGCAAGGCGCAGCTCGTCCGCATGAAGCGGCGGGCCAGCGGGCTGCTGGTGATCGCTACCATCGTCTTCGTCGCGACCCGGCTGATGGAGCATCGCTATCCATGGTTGGGAGCGATCCGCGCCACGGCGGAGGCAGCGATGGTCGGTGGGCTCGCTGACTGGTTCGCCGTCACCGCGCTGTTTCGTCATCCCCTCGGCATTCCCATTCCGCACACGGCGATCATCGCCGTGCGAAAAGATCAGATCGGCCGAGTGCTCGGCAATTTCGTGCAGAAACACTTTCTCAGCCGCGACGTGCTGGCGCAGAAGTTGGCGACGCTGCGCGTGGCCGAGCAGCTCGCGAAGTGGATCAGCGACCCCGAGAACGCGGCGCTGGTCGCGCGTCACGCAGCGACGGCGCTCGCGAGCGGCGTGACCACGCTGCAGGACGACGACGTGCAAGCGTTGATCGACGGCGTGCTGGCGAAGAAGGTTCGCGAAACCGAAGTCGCGCCGCTGATCGGTAAAGCGCTGTCGGTGATGACGGCGGGAAATCGGCACCAGGAGCTTCTCGACCAGGCGATCAAGCTGCTGGCACGCGCCGTGGAAGATCACCAGGACGCCATCAGGGCGAAGATCGAGGAGGAGGCGCCGTGGTGGGTGCCGAACATGGTCGAGGACAAGATTCACCAGAAGATCGTCACCGGCGTCGATCGTACGCTGCGCGAGGTCGCCGACGATCCGTACCATCCACTGCGCGCACGCTTCGACGAGGCGCTGCACGAGTTCGTCGAGAAGCTCCAGCACTCCCCCGAGGTGCGGGAGCGCGCCGAGCAGATCAAGCTGGAGATGCTCGACGCCGCCGCGATCCGCCGGTTCTCGAGCACGATGTGGGACGAGACCAAGCAGGCGCTCTTCCGCTACGCGGAGCAGCAGGAGAGCAAGGCTCCCGGCGCGATCGAGCGCGGCCTCGTCTCGCTAGGCCACGCGATTCTGAACGACCCGAAGCTCCTCGCGAAGATCGA
>JALZAE010000488.1 GCA_030948535.1 Gemmatimonadota bacterium
GCAGATAGCAGAGCGGAAATATCACCGCGATGAACGATGCGGCGGACGTGGCGTTGGTGGCGACCGCGGCCGGACGGAGCACGAAGTACCAGCACACCATCGTGCCGGCGACCACCACCGTTCCACCGTCGAGCCACACTCGAGCGCGCTCGCGCGCGGTGCGTGCGCTTCCACGCGTGCCGAGCATTCCCCAGAACGCCACGGGGAAAAACAGCAGGTATGGTGCGTTCGTCCACGACACCCACGGATCGTCGTGCAGCCAGTGCGCTCGAACGAACGCGACCGCGGCACCAAGCGCGCCGAGTGCGAACGCAATGGAGACGGCGCCCCAGAGCCGGCGCGGTGGCTCACGCGGGGCCTCGATGCGCCAGACGCGCCAGGCGAGGATCGCGATCGCAACACGCACCGGGAGGAATGCCAAGTCGGCGATGTCGACACGCCACAGCGCGCCGAGCGGCACCATGTGCCAGAGCGCATATACCACGGCGTACAGCGCGACAACGCCGGCGAGCGCACGCTCCCAGCCCTTCATGGAAGATTGGGTCGCGTCGTCGCCGGAGAGCGTGGTGGGCATGAGTTATTGACTGCTAACGAAGCGCGCGCGCAACGCCCGTGCAGGCTATTGCTGGATCGCCTCGACGGTGATCTCGATCTTCACATCGTCGCCGAGCATCATGCCGCCGCCCTCGACCACGCGATTCCACTTCACGCCGTAGTCGAGACGGTTGAGTGTCACCGATGCCTCGAACCCGACGCGCGACTTTCCATTCGCCAATTTCTGCGCGCCGAGAAATTTCCCCTCGAGTACGACGGGCTTGGTGGTGCCCTTCATCGTCAGGTCCCCCGAGATCTTCAGATTGTCGCCGGTGCGCTCGACTTTCGTGCTCTTGAAGGTGATCGTCGGATTCTTGTCGACCTCGAAGAAGTTCGGCGACCGCAGATCGTTGTCGCGGCGGTCGCTGTTCGTCGTGATGCTCGCCGTCTGAATGGTGACCTCGACCGAGCCCGTCGACCAATCGGCTGGATCGGCGGCGATGGTGCCGCTCCAATCCTTGAACTGGCCACGCACCCGGCTCATGAAGTGGCGGATGACGAACTCGACCGACGAATGTGTCGCGTCGATCTTGTACACGACCGGCTCAACGCTGCGCCGCCCGATCGTCGTGTCGCTCGCGGGCGCGCCGAGACCGAGCGTGGATGCGAACAGCGACACTGCGGCGACAGATAGAAGCACGCGAGCTCCAACGGATGATATTGAGGCGAAAGCGACGAGTCGGGTAAAGATAACCCGGCCGCGGAGCCGCAAATGCTGCCTCCTCTGTTTCTAAGGGGCAGCAGAAGAAATGTGCGGCTACGACTGCTCCAGATCTTCACGCGTGTCGACGTCCCGCGGCATGGGTATATCGATCGCCACGAAAATGATTTCGGCGGCATGTCGATCGAGGACCTCCCGCCCACCACGATCGCCGCGAACATCCTGCAGCTCACCGAACAGCTCGCGGGAGAACAGCACCGGATGGCCGGGCTCGCCACGATAGCTGGGCTGCACGATCCGTGCGCCACCGGCATCGAATCGCGCGATGAGCGCGTTCACCACGTCGACGCTCAGCGCCGGCTGATCGCCGAGGGCGACCAGCGCCGCATCCGCCGTTGGATCGATCGCGCCCAGTCCGCACGCGAGCGAGGTGCTCATCCCTTCGGCGTGCTGCGCGTTCGCGATGATCTGAACGGGGAGCCCATCGAGCGCCGCGCCGATCGCGGCGATGTCCGCGCCGGCGACGACGATCACTTCCGTCGCCAGCGAGCGTGTCACCGCGAGCACGGCCCACCGCACCAGCGGAGCACCGTGGAGATCGGCCAGCATCTTCTGCGCGCCGAAGCGCCGCGCGCTCCCCGCGGCGAGTACGATGCCCGAGACGTTCACGCCGACGGGCGGCGCCGTGGACGAATCGAGATGATCTCCGCGATGATGCTGACGGCGATCTCCTCCGCCGACATCGCGCCAATGTCGAGCCCCACCGGCACGCGCACGCGCTTCAGCGACTCTGCGCTCACGCCGTCTCCGGCGAGAAACTCGAGCAGCGCCGCGCCGCGACGACGGTTGCCGAGCAGGCCGACATAACCCGCATCGCTCGCCAACACCGCCTTGAGCACCGGCATCTCGAACTTGTAGTCGTGCGCCGTGAGCACCACCGCGGTCGCCGGCGTGTAGCGCATCGACTCGGCGATCTCGGCGACCATGCCGACACGCAGCACATCCGCATTCGGAAAACGCTCGCGCGTCGCGAACCGCTCCCGTGCATCGACGACGGTGATGTGCCAACCGAGCTCGCGCGCCATCGCCACCAGTGGCATCGCGACGTGCGTCGCCCCGAACACGATCAGCGTCGTCGGTGGCGCGTGCAGCTCGAGAAAGTGGTCGGCGGGGCCCTCGCCTGGAGCGAGCCTGACTGCGCGCGAAGTGCCGGCGCGCAACACGTCCATCGCCGCGGCTGTCGCGGCGTCATCGAGCGCGCTCTCGCCAAGCGAACCGATGCGTGAGCTATCGGCCCTCACCACCACACGCGACCCGGCGACACCGAGTGGCGTCACGATGACCGAGCCCCGGCCGGCGTTGCGCTCGCGCTCCACGGCGTCGAAGGCCGTGAGTACGGGATCATCCGCGCGCGTGACGTCGAGCGCCTCGAGCAGCACGTCAACCGAGCCGCCACAGGTGAGCCCGATGTCCCAGGCCTCCTCGTCGGCGAGCGAGAGCGAGAGGAGCGCCGGCCGTCCCGTCGCGATGACTTCGTCGGCTTGCTCGATCACCCGCGCATCGACGCAGCCGCCGATAGTGACCGAGCCAAGAATGCGCCCGCCGTCGCCGACCCACATTTTCGCCCCGGCCTTTTTCGGCGTGGTTCCCTTCGCGGCGACGAGCGTCGCCATGGCCACGCGACGCTCGGTGCCACGGAGTTGATCGAGATAAGGGAAGAGCGCCATGGAGAAATGATGGAGGGAGCAAAGGAACGATGGTATGCGCGAGCCAGAAAAGTCCTATCGTGCTTTTCGGGGGGGCCCGAGCCGGGATACCCTACCCCGGCGCCCTGCTCTCGGCGATTCTCTCCGCCACGACGGTCGCCATCGCCATGATCGTCTCCTGCGGATTCACCCCCAGCGCCGTCGGCAGAAGGGAGCCGTCCGCGACGTACAGGCCGTGCACTCCGTGCCGCTCCCCTGCCGGCGTGCAGCCGCTCGTGCGCGTGTCGCGCCCGAGCCTGCACGTTCCGTTCACGTGCGCGGAGAAGAGCGACAGCCGGTTCGGGGCGAGCGACAATGCTCCGATGCTCGCCAGCTCCGATTCGCTTCGCAACGAAGTCGCCGACTGATGGAGCACCCGCGCCTCCCTCGCGCCCGCTGCCAGATGCAGGCGCGCCGCTGCCGCGAGCCCGGCGCGCATGTGCCGGCCATCCGTGTCCGATAGGCGATACGCGATCCTTGTGCGTCCCGACCGATCGACTCGCACGCTCCCGTTCGATACACCTCGCTCCGCCCCATCCCGCACCAGCACGATCAGCGCGCCCATTTGATTGTAGGAATCCATGATGCGCCGGTGCGCCTCTCCCCACGCCGGAAGTGCAACCGACGCGAGCGCCGGATACATCGGAGGACACTCGATCCAGAGTCCGTAGCCGTCGCTCCCTTTAAGGAACTCATCGCATACGGCCGAGAGCGGAATTCCCGACGCGCTGTGCATCTGCCGATCGTACATCCCGATCACGCACGATGTCGGATGCAGCCGCAAGAACTTTCCGACCGCGCCGCCACCGAGTCCCGAGCGCTGGAGGAGCACCGGCGTCCCGACCGCGCCGCCGGCCAGCACGATGATCGGCGCCTCGATCGACATCTCGCCGCGCTGCACGCCGGTTGCGCGATCGATCACCGTCGCGCGCACACGCTTTAGCGGCGATACTCCGCCGCGCTCGATTACCTCGATCCGATCGGCCCGCACGTCGCTGTACAACCGCGCGCCAGCGGCCAGCGCGCGCGGAACGTAGGTCATCAGCGCGCCCTGCTTCGCGCCATATCGGCATCCGAGCCCGCAGAATCCCGAGCGCACGCAGCCCTTGGCGTTGATGCGCCCCTCCGACGCGGCCCACCCCAGCGTACGCGCTCCGTCGAGGATGACTCGGTTGTTCGGCGAGTGCGCGTCCTCCGGCACTACACTCGTATGCGTTTCCCGCTCGACGCGCTCGAACAACGCCGACATTTCCGCCGGGCCCATTCCCTCGGCGCCGTGCTCGCGCGCCCACTCGTCGAGCACCCACCCGGGCGTCCGCAGCATGACCATCCAGTTCACCGTCGTGCCGCCGCCGACGTTGCGCCCTTGCAGCATCATGACGCCGAGGTCGTCCGTCGCGCGCGAGCCACGGTCGGCGTACAGAGTGGGCGTCATCGCCGCCTCATCCTCCGAAAAATCGACGCCCCCGTAGTATCCGCCCTCCTCCACCATCACGACATCGAATCCTCGCTCGGCCAACCTCGCGGCTGCGACGGCGCCGCCGGCGCCCGTTCCGATCACGCAGACCTGAGCGCGGATCGTCGACGCCGACGGCAGCGCGCGCCCCTGCGTGACTCCCGGCGGAACGCGATTCATCTCGCGCCATCGCTCGTCGTCGACCACGGACTGGAGGGGCGCCCGCAATGCCATCTCGCGACGCGCAATCGGCTCATCGTCGCGCGGAACGCCGAGTGCGGGCCCTTCCCACTCCACTTCGGGCGCGCGCGTGAAGAGCGCGCCGCGATAGCCGAGCGCGCGGTGGGCGGCGGGCGCGGCATAGTAGGTCGACAGCACGAGCCGCCGCAGCGCTTGAAACGCCGTTCGGCGCAGTGGCAGCCGGCTCGTTTCCCAGCTTGCCAGCCACTCATCCTGATGCTCCGGCGTCATCGCCGTCATCCCGCGCGCACGACCGCCAACGAGGGCGGCGACGAGGGCGCTGCCGAACAGCGTCAGTACGCGCGCGACATCCGCATGTACGCGCGCCTCGAGCCTGGCGAGACGCGCTTCGACCAGCGGCGCCACGTCGAGCGCTCCATCCCCGGACTCGTAGGCTCGCGGAACGATGCGCCGGCACACGGCGTCCAACGTCGCCCGCTGTTCCGCGGAGAGACGCGGCCCGCGCCGCTCACTCATCCGGCGCGAGATCGGGACCGAGCCGTCTCCCGCGCCACACCAGCTCCCACCGCCGCGTTTCGCCGACTTCCAGCCAATGCGCCGCGCGCCAATCGCCGAGCGCATCGGCCAGCGTGTCGGGCGCGCCGATGCACGGCTCGAACGCGAGATTCATGTACGCGCGCTTGCGACGAAACGGCGACCACCCGCCGCGGTTGATCCAGAGTCCAAAATTCGGGACGTCCTTCACGTCCCACGTGCACTCGAGCTCGGCGCCCGCCTGCCTGATGGCCGCGCGCCCCTCGGGCATGTCGAGAAAGATCTTGCACGCATATCGCTTCGCCGCCGTGTCCGGACGCGCCAGGTTGATCTCGGGACCCTCAGGCGTGCGCATCCTCGGCCAGCGATGCTCGGCGCCGGCGCCGAAGATGTCGACGCGATGCTGCGCGTATACGCGCGTTGGCGCGCCATCCGGCAAGACGATTTGCGTGTCGGGCGTCAGGGCGATGAGCGGATGCGATGACCAGATGAACGGCAATCGGGCCGCGCCCGCGTTCGTGACGCCATAGCGCATCCGCACCGCTCCGTCGGACTCGACACT
>JALZAE010000496.1 GCA_030948535.1 Gemmatimonadota bacterium
TCGCCCACCTGCACTACACGCGCGGCCGCGTTCACCTCGAGGTCCGCAAGCGAGACGAAATCGCGCTCGTCGATCGCGCCGTCGCGCGTGGGGATGGGCGCTCCGTGTGGATCGACCGTCGGCTCGCCGATCGCGGCGGCCATCCGATCGATCAGCTCATCGCTCGCGGCGTGCTCCAACCGCTCGGCTTCGTCGTGCACGCGATCCCAGTCGTAGCCGAGCGCGCGGGTGAGATACGCCTCGATCACCCGATGGCGCCGAATGGTGCGCAGCGCGACGCGCCGTCCTTCGTCCGTGAGCTTGGCGCCACGATAGCGCTCGTGCGCGAGCAGACCCTGATCCGCGAGACGTCGCACCATGCCGCTCACCGAGGCCGGCGCGATGTCGAGACGGTGCGCGATCTCCGTCGTCGCCGCCGCGCCGGACAGTCGCTCCAGCTCGTAGATCGCCTTGAGGTAATCCTCGACCGGCGCGGTCAGCTCATCAGGGCGCGCGAGCGTCATCACGACGTCAGGACTCCGGCTGGCCGGGCGCGGCGTCGCCGCGTCGCCAGTCAGGACCGTTCGCGGCCGTCGGTCCGCCGCGAACGAGCAGGACCGGCACGACGCTCAGATGCCGCACCGAGTTCGCGACGCTGCCATAGATGAGATCGGAGAGCCAGCGATGCCCGTGCGTCGACATCGCGATCAGATCGCATTTTTCGCGTTCGGCGGCCGCGGTGATCTCGGCCGCGGGATCGCCGCTCGCCAATAGCGCATCGACGGCGAAGCCTTCCCCCTCGAGCTCGTCGGCAACTTTCTCGAGGTACTCGCGGTCGCGATGCATCTCTTCCGACTCGCGTAGCTTGAGCGAGTGGATGTTGCGCGCGGCCCATCCGTCGGCGACGTGGATGATTAGCAGCGCCGAGCCATGAACGCGTGCGAGCGCGCGCACATGCGTGAGGATCGCCTCGTCGTACGTGGAGCACTCGAGCGGAACGAGAATTTTAGAGTACATCACGCTCGCCCTCCGATCCAGCCGCGGAACGTATCGAACAGCAGCCACGCATTGAGCGCGGCGATGAAGATGGCCACGGCATATGCCAACATCTTGAGCCACGGCGGATTGACGAACTCGCCCATCTTCGCTCGCTCGGAAGTGAAGCGCACCAGCGGAAATACCGCGAAGCTGAGCTGCAAGCTCAAGATCACCTGGCTCAACACGAGCAGCTTGGCCGTGCCGCCCTCTCCGTACGCAATCGCGACGAACATGGCCGGCACGATCGCGATGAGCCGGGTGATGAGCCGTCGCACCCACGGACGCAGGCGAATGTCGAGAAAGCCCTCCATCACGATCTGCCCGGCGAGCGTTCCCGTCAACGTGGAATTCTGTCCGGAGGCAAGGAGCGCGAGCGCGAAGATCGCGCTCGCCCCGCCGACGCCGAGCAGTGGCGTGAGCAGCTTGTACGCATCCTGGATCTCGGCCACCTGGTTCAGGCCGGCGCGATGAAAGGTCGCGGCGGCAACGATCAGGATGGCGGCGTTGATGAAGAGCGCGAAGGACAGGGCGACCGTCGAATCGATGAACGCGTACCGCACCGCTTCTTTCTTTCCTTCGGCGGACTCCTCGTACCTGCGCGTCTGCACGATCGAGGAATGCAGATAGAGGTTGTGCGGCATCACGGTCGCCCCGAGAATGCCAATGGCGATGAACAGCCGATGGGGATCGGTGACGATGGAGAGATGCGGCACGAGTCCGCGGGCGACCTGCGGAAAATCGGGACGAGACACGATGATCTCGAACAGGAAGCACAGTCCGACCGTGGCGATGAGGGCGATGACCAGCGCCTCGAGCAGCCGGAATCCGCGATTTTGCAGGAAGAGCACGATCAACACATCGAAGCCGGTGATCGCCACGCCCCAGGGGATGGGGATGTGAAAGAGCAGATTGAGCGCGATGGCCGAGCCGATGACTTCGGCGAGATCGCACGCGGCAATGGCCAGCTCGCAGATGATCCAGAGAAAGATGGACGTGGTGCGCGAGTAGTGGTCGCGGCACGCCTGCGCCAGATCGCGTCCCGTCACGATGCCCAGCTTGGCGGCCAGTCCCTGCAGCAGGACCGCCAGCAAGTTCGAGATCAGGATCACGCTGAGCAGCGAGTAGCCGAACGCCGACCCGCCGGCGATGTCGGTCGCCCAGTTGCCGGGATCCATGTAGCCGACGGCGACGAGGTAACCGGGACCGGCGAAAGCGAGGAGCTTTCGTACCTTTCCGCCCCCGACGGGAACGCTGCGATAGACGTCCACCAGACTCGGCGTGACGCGCGCGCGCCGCCAGCCGTGCTCGCCGGTCGATTCGTCTTCAGGTTTGAGCCGTACCGACATTCGTGTTACCTAAGCTATGATTTAGTCTCGACTAACTTATTGACGTGAGTTTGTAGGCGCAAGCGACATCTGCGGATACTCGTTGAGCTTTTGGCTTTCTCCTTACCTAGCTGATCAACGCCAGGAACTGTCGCAGGATCCGCTCCGTCAGCCCCCAGATCACGTGCTCGTCGAAGGAGAACGCGCGCTCGGTGATTCGGATGTCCGGCAACTCGATCTCCACGGTGCGCGACATCGCGGGATCCTGGAGTGACGCGAGCTTCACCCAGAACGCCGACGCAACCTCGTCGCTCAACACTAGTGCCGCATCGTGCTCGAGCACGGCGACGAAGGGCGTGATCACCAGCGGCGGAAGCCTCGGCGTTCTCGGCTGAAGATCATCGAGCGCGCCGAGGATGCGGCCGTGCGCGACAAGATCGATACCGGTCTCCTCGCGCGTCTCGCGAATCGCGGTCACCTCGAGCGATGGATCGGCGTCCTCGCGCCGTCCGCCCGGCAACGCCACGTGCCCGCTCCACGGATCGCCCTCATAGTTGGCCCGCTTGATCAGGAGCAGCTCGAGTTCATCGTCGGCACCAAGCCGGAGGATGAGCGCAACCGCGGCGCGCTTGTCCGTCGGACCGGGCGTCGCCTCGAGTCGAGCCCGCGCGCCCAACGAGTCGGCGAGACGGCGGACCAGCGGATGCGACGCGACCTCGATCGCGCTCACCCGAGATTCTCGCGGAGAAGTGCGACGGTACGCGCCGTCGCGGTCTTGAGCGCGGGCGATGGCAGCGGCATCGGATGCCGCACGTCGAAGGTGTGACCCGCGCCCTCGATGAACAGCGTGCGCGACGGATCGGCACCGCGCCGCTGGTCGAGCAGCTCGCCCTCGGCGAGCGGCACGGTGTCGTCCGCCGTGCCGTGGACGATGAGCCAGGGTGCGCGCACGTGGCCGGCGGCCGCGGGAATGTCGCGCACACCTCCGGCCCGATGGTCGACGTCGGCGAGCATCGCCGGTCCCAGGCGCAGCGATTCACCGGTACGGCTGTTGACGACGTCGGTGTAGCCTCGCGCGCGCCAGGCCGCCGCGTCCTCGGACGACCACCGGCTCACACGCGAGATCGCCGCCCACGTCGCGAGTGCGGCGACGCGCTCGTCGCGCGCGGCGTGCAGGATCGCGATACCGCCCCCGCGCGAATGCCCGAACGATCCGTATCGCTCGCCGATCCACGAGCGTGCGGTCGCCTCCGCGACCACCTGCGCGACATCGTCCAGATCACGTGAGAAGGTGCTGCCGAAAAATCCTTCCGCGTCGGTGAACGATTCCCCATCGGCCCCAGCGCCGCTGCCGGAAAAATTGAATGTGATGATGGCGATGCCGGCCGCCGCGAGCGCGTCGTGCACGAATGGGAAAAAGCCCCAACGGGCAAAGCCTTTGAATCCATGGCAGACGATGACGCCCGCAATGGGATTCGCCGGAATGATCGCCTCGCCGCGAATCGGAAACCCCGCGCTTCCCGTGAGAACGAAGGGGTGGCGCCGCACACTCCGCACGTCGATCACCATCGTCTCACTCCTCGAGCTCGCCCCCGGCACCCATCCAGCCGCGAATCCCTTCAGCGAGCGAGACGACGTCGATGTAGCCAAGCTGCTGCATCTGATCGGCCGCTGCGGCGGATCGGTTGCCACTCTTGCAATACACGATGACGCGACGGTCGGGCTTTACCTCGTTTTGCACCCGCTGCTCGAGATCGGCGAGCGGCACGTGCAGTGCGCCGGGAATCCGGAAGAGATTCCACTCGTTGTCTTCGCGCACGTCGAGAAACAGCGTATCGCGCTCGGCGCGCTCGGAGATGGCGTCGGCGGGCGAGAGCTCTTGAATGCGGGATTTGGGATCGGTGTCGGACATGAATGAGATGTCGGATGTCAGATGGCAGACGTCAGTAACTGCGCTCTGGTGTGCAACGAGCGCGCGCGAGTATCCAGTGTCGCGATGGAGCCTAGCGGTAACGTCCACTGATCGTCGATGTGACCCACCGGGACGCCGGCGAGGCAGGGGCCGTTCACGGTATCGGCCGCTTCGCGGAGGACGTCGTCGAGTAGAGAGGGATCGTCATCGCTGTCGGCTCGCAGAGTGAAGTCGCCGAAGAGCAAGCCGCTGCACTTGGCGAGGATGCCGGCGAGACGGAGGTGGCGCAGCATGCGGTCGATACGGTACGCCGGCTCGTTGACGTCCTCGACGATCAAGATAGCGCCGTCGCAGCGCGCGGCGTACGGCGTCCCAACGAGCGCGGTGAGGAGCGCGAGATTGCCACCGACGATCGGGCCACGAGCCACACCGTCGCGCAGCACGCGGGCATGGGGCGCGACACCGCATGGCTCGCCGCCTGTCGCGCCGGCCGCGCGCGCGAGCGACGCGCGCGAAAAATCCGTGAGAATCGCGCGCGCTGTCGGTCCATGGAAGCTGCATAGATCGCAACGCGCGGCCACCGCGAGGTGGAGCGCGGTGATGTCGCTGTATCCGATGATGGCCTTCGGATGCGCGCGCAGCGCGTCGTAGTCGATCGCATCGAGGATGCGCATCGTGCCGTAGCCGCCACGCAGACACCACACGCCATCGACGCGCGAATCCCGAAACGCGCGATTGAGATCCTCGACGCGGTCCGCATCGGGTCCCGCGAGATAACCTTGCCGAGCCATTGCGT
>JALZAE010000499.1 GCA_030948535.1 Gemmatimonadota bacterium
GGATGATCCAGGCCGAGCGACACACGGTGCAGGCGGAGATCGCTCTGGCTGAGCATCGCCCGCAGGACGCGATCACTGAGTTCACGATCGCCGCGCCGGAACGATCGCCGATTTCCACGATGGCCGACCTCGGCCGCGCGTACGACATCGCCGACAACGCCGATTCCACGATCGCATTGTACGAGCGCTACGTGTCGACGCCGGATCTCGGCAGACTGAATAACGACGCCACTCTTCTCGCGGGGATCTACAAGCGTCTCGGCGAGCTGTACGACAAGCACAACGATCGGCCTCGTGCGATCGCGAACTATCGGAAGTTCGTCGAGCTGTGGGCGAGCGCGGATCCGGAGCTGCAGCCGAAGGTGGCGGCGGTAAAACAGCGGTTGGCGACGTTGGGGGATTTGGAAAAGAAATAAGCGGCGGGGATTCGCGCGATCCTGCTCTTCTCCCTTGTCGTGCGCGTCGCACTTCTCCCCGTCGCGCTCCGCGTGGCGCGCCGGCAGCGGCGAACGTCGTTGGCGCTGACTGAGATCAAGCCAAAGATCGAGGCGTTGAACGTCTTGCACGCGGGCGACCAAACGCGCCTCGACCGCGAGACGCTCGCGCTCTATCGCGGGGCCGGCGTGAACCGCATCGATCGCGGCGTGGTCGCCGGCGGGATGAGCACCGGCGCGACGACACGTGAAAAACGAAACGGCGCCCGATCGCTCGGGCGCCGTTCCTTTCCAGAAGTCTCGGTGGATGCTAGCGGAACTCGGGACGTCCCGGGTTGATGCCGCACTGCACGCCATCGGTCATCACCGAGCCGGCGCCGTTCCAGTAGAACGTGGTGTGACCCGGGACGACGAGGTCGCTACCGAGCGCGATGGTCTGGTGCTCACTGGCGCCGCGTGCTTCGACGGCGCGCGGATCGCGCGTGATGAAGATCGTCACGCGATCATCGACCGGCACGTCATCGGTACCGTGACCGACGACGGTCGCCATGTCCTTGTCCTTCCAATCGCTCTCGCCATCGCGGTAGATGTCGCCGTAATACACGTGGCCGGCGACGCACCCGCCGATCGTCGTCGCGGGGGAGAAGTGCAGCACGTCCGACATCTTGATCATGATGCACTGGTACGAGCCGGCATCGGGCGCACCGGTGAACAGCACCGGATTGGCCGCGAAATCCTTGTACGTCACCGTGCTGCCGTTGTCGGACACCATCACCGGCGCGGAGCAGTCGGCCTGTTTGCTGATGTAGAGCGCATACATGCCAACCGACAACGACGCGGGGTCGCCGGTCGTGATGTCGGCGCTGACGGACGCATGGTATCCGGCGAAGGCCGCGGCAGAAGCGGGCGGTGCGCCGGCCGAACCGCGGATGGTCAGCATGTCCGACGGGCCGGTGCTCGTCGCGGACGACGAACAGGCGCCGAGTACGGCGACTGAAGCAACGATGATGAACAAGGATGACCGCTTGGAGCGTTGTGACATGAAGTGAGACCTCACCCAGGTGGATGGAAGTGCGTCGGGATCCATATAGTGTCGCCCAACGCCTTCGACCCATCAGCGTCTCTGTTGCGCGGCAGGCCGCAACTATCACACTCCGCGCCGCGCACGTCGCCATATTACGCGTCATGACTGCACCAACGGCCAACGCACCATGACCGAGCGCCTGTACTACATGGATGCGTATCTCACCGAGTTCGAGGCACGGGTCGTCGAGATCGCGGCCGACGGGCGTCGCCTGTACCTCGATCGTTCCGCCTTCTATCCGACGTCCGGCGGCCAGCCGCACGACACGGGCACGCTCGGCGAGTCTCGCGTGACCGACGTCGTCGACGAGCAAGACCGCATCGCGCACGTCCTCGACGGCGCGGCGAGGCTTGCGGCGGGCGATCCAGTGAAGGGTCGTGTCGATTGGCCGAGGCGCATCGACCACATGCAGCAGCACACGGGACAGCATCTGCTGTCGGCGGTGCTGGAGGATCTGTTCGGCTACCACACCGTGAGCGTACACTTTGGCGACGAGTCGAGCACGCTCGACATCGATGCGGAATCGTTGAGCCGCGACCGCCTGCGCCGTGCCGAAGAGCGCGCGAACGCGCTCGTGATGGAGCACCGCCCAGTGACCGTCGCGTTCGAGGATGCCGCCTCGGTGACGGGCCTGCGCAAGCCGAGCGATCGCACGGGACCGTTGCGTATCGTGACGATCGAGGGCGTGGACCGCAGCGCCTGCGGCGGCACCCACGTGCGCTCGACGAGCGAGATCGGCGCGCTGATCATTCGCGGCACGGAGCGCGTCCGCAAGACGACGCGCGTCGAGTTCATCTGTGGCGCGCGAGCGCGGGCCGGCGCGCGCGCGGACCGCGAAGCGCTGAGCGCCATCGCGCAGACGCTATCGGCGTCGATCGGTGAGGCGCCGGCCTTGGTGAGTGCGCAAGTACAGCAACTGCGCGACGCCGAGTCGAAGCGCAAGCGCGCCGAGATCGAGTTGAACGGATATCGGGCGCGCGAGTTGTACGATGCGTCCGCCGCCAACGAGGCAGGATTGCGCATCGCGATCGTGCAACGCGACGACGCGCCGATGGATGAGCTGCGCTCGCTCGCCCAGGCGTTCGCTGCGTTGCCACGCGCGCTCTTCATCGGCTCATCGCGGAGCGCGGCGTTGGTCATGGTGAGCGCGTCGGGCGATGCGGGCATGGATGCGGGCGCGATGCTCAAGGCGGCGCTCACAGCGGCGGGAGGGAAGGGCGGTGGCTCGCCGAAGCTCGCGCAAGGCACGCTGCCGAAAGCGGAGTCGATCGACGACGTGCTGCAGGCATTACGTGCGCAGCTGTAGTGCCGTCGCGCTCGCCGCTCTGCTCGCCGCGATCGGGACGTCGGCGAAGGCACAACACGCGGGACACTCGGTGGACGACGAGATGTCTGCGCCCTGGAGCGCCGGCGCGCGTGCCGTCGGCATCGTCACGCGGGCAGAGCCGGCGCTCGGTGGGCGAAGCCTCACCGAGGGATATCTCGCCCAGCCGCTCGTGTGGGGCCGGCTGTCGGCGTGGCGCTCGCACATCGATCTGATGACCACCGTGCAGATCGAGGGGCTCACGTTGAAGCGCGGCGAGCTCAACACCGGCATCTACGGCGAGGGCTACGTCGACCGGCGGCATCCGCACACGTATCTGCACGAGCTGATGGGAAGCCTAAACGCCTCACTCGGCATGACGCGCGCATCGCTCTCGTTCGGCAAAGGCTACGTCCCGTTCGGCTCGGACGATCCGATGATGCGTCCCTTCGCGGCATTTCCAGTCAATCATCATCTATCGCAGATCCTCGAGCGTCTCATCGCCATCGGATCCGTGCGGCGATCGGTGCTGCTCCTCGAGGCCGCGACCTTCAACGGCGACGAGCCGGTGAGCCCGACCAGCGCGCCGAACGCGCGCCGATTCGCGGATTCGTGGTCGGTGCGCGCCACGCTCTTCCCGGCCGACGGGGCGGAGGTTGCCGCGAGCCATGCCGACGTCGCGTCGCCGGAGGATCGTGCGGGCAATGGAAGCCGGCAGCGAAAGTGGAACGTGCTCGGCCGGTGGGAGTCGCCGGGCATCAGAGCGGTGCACAAGTACGCGCTCGTCGAGTGGTCCGCGTCGGACGAGATCAATCGCGGCCAGCGCAGCTTCCGCCTCACGAGTCTGCTCGGTGAGGCCGAGGTCTCGGCGCGCGGAAGCGCCGTCGCCCTGCGACTCGAGCGAAGCATCAGGCCCGAGGAGGAACGGCTGCTCGATCCCTTTCGCTCCGTCTTTCCAAACGCCGATGTGCAGATCCTCGGCCGCACGCGCTTCTCCATCGCCACGGTCGCGGTTCGTCATGCGCTGCCGGCGATCGGATTCCTTGGCGCCGAGCCGTTCGCCGAAGTCTCGATGATCGACGCCGAAGCGGTCGACGAGCCGGCGCTGTTCGTCCCGGCGGAGTTTTATGGGTCAACGCGGTTGTGGAATCTGTCGGTCGGTGTTCGCGTTCGCGCCGGCGCGATGATGCATCGCATGGGTCGCTATGGAGCGGGAATGTGAAATTACGCGAACTGATCGGGATCGCCGCGGCCATCGTGCTGTCGGCGTGCAAGGACGGCGGCACGGCGCCGGTGCAGAAGGCGGTCGTCGTGAAGACGCTACCCGTGCTTGGCTCCGGCCTCGTCAGCGAGCGTTACACCGGAGAGGTGAGCGTCTATGGCGACTACGCTTACACTACGACGTGGTCGAAGCGCGGAACGGTCAACGGGAATGCCGTGAAAGTGTGGAACGTGGCGGGCAATCAGCCGGTGCTCGTCGATTCGCTCATCATCGCGGACGCCACGACCACCGGTGATGTGCAGGCGATCGCCGACGTCAAGCTGCTCGTCGTGGCGACCGAGCGCGCGAACGGATCGATCGCCATTTACAGTCTCAACGATCCGGCGCATCCGTCGCTGATCACGCGCTACTCGTCCGTCAATACGACGAACGGCGTCCATACCGCGGAAGTGCAGCGGGTGAACGGCGTGCTCTACGGATTTCTCTCCATCGACCCCGCGGGCTCGACACCGGCGCGGCTCACGATCGTCGACCTGTCCGATCCCGCGCATCCGCATGAAGTCTTTTCCGCCGTGATGGGAAATCCATTCGTGCACGACGTCTTCGTGCGCGATGGCCTCCTCTTCACCGCGCTGTGGAACGACGGCGTGACCATCTGGGACATCGGCGGCGGCGCGCGCGGCGGCACGCCGTCGAATCCCATTCAGATCGGCAATACGCTCACAGTCGGTGGGCAAGTCCACAACATCTGGTGGCTGCACGATCCGGTGACATTGTCGACGCGCTATGCCTTCGTCGGGGAAGAGGGACCGGGGACTCTGGGCAGCGGCTCGTCCGGCGACATTCATGTGGTCGATGTCAGCAACATGGCCGCGCCGCACGAGGTTGCATTCTTCCACGTTGACGGCGCCGGCACGCACAATTTTTCACTCGACGAGCCCGCCGGGATCCTGTACGCCGCTTACTACAACGGCGGCGTGCGCGCGATCAATATTCGCGGCGACCTCGGCAGCTGCACGACGGATCAGCGCGCCGTGGATGGACGCTGCGATCTCATGAAGATGGGTCGCCAAGTGGCCGTCGGCCTCCAGGAAGCGGGAACCGCGGCGTACGTCTGGGGCGTGCAGAAGGTGGGCACGCTGCTCTACGCGTCGGACATGCTCAACGGCTTGTTCAAGCTCGACGCGCGATAGCGCTCACTGGCTCGACAACTCCGGCACGGCCGGGCAGACGGGGAGCCGTGCTCGCAACGCTGCCGAGTCGACGACTTCGCGCACGACGATCGCTTGGCCGATGCGAACCTCGTCGGAGGTAAGCGCGTTCAGGCGCCGCAGCTCTTCGACCGTCGTCTGGTACTGCCGGGCGAGCGTGAAGAGCGCGTCGCCACGAGCGATCGTGTGCGTTTCGGGCCGCATCGGGGGCGCCGCCGCGAGCGCGGATGCGAGGCGTGCCTCGCACCTGCGCGCCTCGTGCGCCGCCGTCGTGTGCGTGGCGACGAGTGCGATGACGCTATCCACGATTCGTGCTGCTACGCCATGCTCGACGCTGATCGAGACCGTCTCGCCGTGCGTATCGAAGGCGATCGCGCGCTCGGTGCCGGCGAATGTGCGCGACGCGCGAAAGTTGGCGATGGAATCGTAGCGATACGATTCGATGGCGACGCTGGCCGGCGCATCTTGGACGAGCAGGCCGGGTTTCGGCTCGACGCTGCCGAACAGCAGCCGGCGCGGCGTCACGGCGAGTACGCCGTGACTCGGCACAAAGTAGTTCCACCAACGACGCCGAAAGGCCGCGACGACTGCCTGCTCGCGCTCCGTAGCGTCCAGCGAAGCACGAATGAGCGCGATTGAGCTCTTGCGCGCTACTGCCGGGTGGTTGCTGGCGACATTCGCCGCGACTCCGAGGGCGATCGCCGCGAACCCAATCGCCACGACAACGGCGGACGTGGAACCGAGCAGCCCGGCGACGCGTCGCCTTGGCGCGCGCAAGCCACCGGTCGACACTGGTGAGGCGTCGAACGGTGGCAATGAACGTTCTACCGCGTTCGCCG
The DNA here is from genome assembly GCA_030948535.1 of Gemmatimonadota bacterium. Classification (GTDB taxonomy): domain Bacteria; phylum Gemmatimonadota; class Gemmatimonadetes; order Gemmatimonadales; family Gemmatimonadaceae; genus JALZAE01. The sequence continues at coordinate 6,094 of JALZAE010000499.1, forward strand.
GATCCGTCACGGCGAAACGCTATGGCCTGGTCGAGCCCCGCCGAATGAGACGGATAACGAACAGCAGCACGACCGCGCCGATGAAGGCGACAAGAATTACTCCCCCCAGCCCGCCGATCGGCGACGCGACGCCAAGTGCGCGGAAGAGCCACCCGCCGACGAACGCGCCAACGATACCGATGACGATGTCACCAATGATACCGTATCCCGTGCCACCCATAGCGAGCGATGCCAACACGCCCGCGACCAGCCCGACGATGAGCCATGTGAGGAGATCCATAGTGCCCCCGAACTGACAGGTGATGTTGCTCGCTTCCAGGATCTCGGAAGGCAACTCACGTGCCGCATTGCGCGCGCGCCGAATTTGCGTCAGAAAGAGCCATGACTCCTCACTCTCCGGCGGACGTGGAATCGGTCCGTGCTCTCTTCCGAGAAACGTTCGGCGCCGAGCCCGGCATCGTGGCCTCAGCCCCGGGGCGCGTGAATCTGATCGGCGAGCACACGGACTACAACGGCGGCGAGGTGCTCCCCATCGCCATCGCCAGACGCACGTACGTTGCCGCCTCGATCACTACCGGCGAGAGCCGCGCGGTGTCGAGCAACGAAGCCGCGCGAGGGAGCTTCGACGCGGTGCGCCCCGAGCGCACCGGCGAATGGTGGGACTACGCCAGCGGCGTGTCGCAGGCGCTCAACGCGCGGGGCGTGGCGGTCTCCGCGGTGAACATCGCGGTCGCGAGCGACGTGCCCGCGGGCGCGGGACTCAGCTCATCGGCGGCGCTCGAGGTCGCCACCGCGCTCGCGCTCGTCACCCTCACGCACCAACGGGGATCCCACGCGCTCGGACATCGCGATATCGCATTGCTGGCGCAGCGCGCGGAGACGGAGTTCGTCGGCGTCGCGTCCGGCATCATGGACCAGTTCGCCTCATCGCTTGGCTGCGCGGGCGAGGCATTGCACGTGTGGTGCGACACGGGAGAGACGGAGCAGGTACCGATGTCGCAGACCATTCTCATCTTTGATACGGCTGTGCCGCGATCGTTGCGCGGATCGGCGTTCAATCAGCGGCGCGCCGAGTGTGATGAGGCTCTGGCGCTGTTGCGTGTTGCCGACCCGGGCCTGCGCCATCTCGCGCACGCGACACCGGAGCAGGTGCGCGCCGCGATGTTGCCCGAGCCTCTCGACCGTCGCGCGTTGCACGTGGCCGAGGAGACGCAGCGCGTGCGCGAGATGGTGCGCGTGCTCGAGGCGACGAAGCGGCTCTCGGGTGAGCTCATGCTCGCATCGCACAACTCGCTGCGCGATCTCTACGAGTGCTCGAGCCCGGAGCTCGACTGGTTCGTCGATCGCGTGATGTCACTCCCGGGCATCGAGGGCGCGCGCTTAACGGGCGCCGGTTGGGGTGGATGCGCGATCGCGGCGGGAGATGCGCTGGCGCTCGAGCGAGCGGAGTCGACGTTGGCTCCAGAGTACGAGAAACTGTTTGGCCGCGCGCCGCGTTCATGGATCACGCGCGCGAGCGATGGCGCTCGCGTAGAAGAATTTCACGCGTGACGGTGCGGTTGCGTACACATCGCACGACCATTGTTTTCATATCACACGGCTTGAGCAAGTCGGCACATGATTTGCCTTCAGCTGTTTTGCCGCGACGGCGAACGGTTCGTCCTCGCGAGCGGCGCGTCACACACATCAATGGTCTGGCAAAGACATCGTAGGCTCTCGTAGCCACCTGAGAGCAGCGTAGCGCTTCGTCGTCCCCGGCCATTGCACCGATTTCGGCTGAGGAGATTCGTATGTCGCAGCGCTCCGTACCTACCCGCAATGCCGCCGCTCCGCTCATCGTACACAGCCATCTGCGCTGGGATTTTGTCTGGCAGCGACCGCAGCAACTGTTGTCGCGCCTGGCGGCGACTCAGCCTGTGCTTTTTGTCGAAGAGCCCGTCTTCGTCGATGAAACGGCGCGCGGTACGCTGCAGGTGACCGAGCCATACGCCGGTGTCACGCGTGTCGTGCCGCACCTGCCGTCGCATCTGCGCGACCACTACGACGACGCGATCGTCGTCGTCCGCACGTTGGTTCGCGAGGCGGTCGGCGAAGGCGGGCCGCTGGCAGGCCGTTTCGATCGCGCGGTGCAGTGGTTCTATACGCCCATGCCCGTGCCGGCGATGCTCGGCGCGTTCGGCGAGCGCGGCGTCGTCTACGACTGCATGGATGAGCTGGCGCAGTTCCGCTTCGCGCCCACGGAGCTCGGACATCGCGAGCGGATGCTGCTCCATGCCGCGGACGTCGTCTTCACCGGCGGCCACAAGCTCTATCAATCGAAATCGCGCTATCACGAGAACGTCCACTTCTTCGGCTGCGGCGTCGACGTCCAGCATTTCGGCAAGGCGCGACTCGAGGAGACCGCGCTGCCCGAGGACATTCGCGACATCGCCCGCCCGATCATGGGCTACTTCGGCGTGGTCGATGAGCGCCTCGACTATCGCCTGCTTCGCGCGTTGGCCGAAGCGAATCCGGATTGCTCGCTGGTGATGATCGGACCGGTCGTCAAAGTCGATCCCGCCGAGCTGCCACGCGCGGCGAACATCCACTGGCTCGGGCAGAAATCGTATGCGGATTTGCCAGCCTACCTCAAGGCGTTCGACGTCTGCCTGATGCCGTTCGCGCTCAATGAGGCGACGGAGTACATCAACCCGACCAAGACGCTCGAGTACATGGCGGCCGGCAAGCCCATCGTCTCCACCGCGGTGGCTGACGTCGTTCGCAACTTCGTTCCGATCGTTCGCGTCGCCGAATCCCCGATGGCATTCGCGGACGAGGTGCGCTCGGCGCTCTCCACGTCGAGCACCGAGCGCGTGCGCGAAGGCATCGAGCGCGCGGCGCACTCTTCGTGGGATGCCATCGTGACGCAGATGCGTGCGTTGATCGCCAACGCCGTACGCGGCGCGGAGCCGGAAGCGATCGTCTCCCGTCCCGCCGCCCGCCCGCACCTCGTCCGCGCGACGGCGCCGAGCGACGCGACAGCTGCGTCGCCGGCGGCGTGAGCGAGGCGCACGAGGCGGTAGCGCGCGGTACCACGGAGGGCACGCGGTTGGAGATGTGGGGCGGGATCGAGTGTACGGTGAACAGGGTCGGCGACGCGTACCACGATCAGCTCGAGCGATCTGGCCACGCACGTCGCGACGAGGACATCGATCTCCTCGCATCGCTGGGCATTCGCGCGTTGCGCTATCCAATTCTTTGGGAGCGCACCTGCACGAGTGCCCGCGACCCCGTCTGCGACTGGAGCTGGTGCGATCGCCGGCTGGGTCGCCTGCGCGAGCTCGGCGTCCGGCCGATCGCCGGCTTGCTCCATCACGGGAGCGGACCGCGCGACACCAGCTTGATCGATCCCGCCTTTCCGGAACGGTTCGCGGCATACGCGCGTGCCGTGGCCGAGCGCTACCCGTGGATCGGCGAGTACACGCCGATCAATGAGCCGCTGACGACGGCGCGCTTTGCCGGACTCTACGGACACTGGTACCCGCACGGCCGCGACGACCGGACGTTCGCGCGCGCCTTCGTGAATCAGTGCCGCGCGATCGTGCTCGCGATGCGGGCGATTCGCGAAGTGAATCCGAGCGCGCGTCTCGTGCAGACGGAAGATCTGGGCAAGACGTTCGGCGCCGAGGAGCTCGCCTATCAGGCGGGCTTCGAGAACGATCGCCGATGGCTCACCTTCGACGCGCTCACCGGGGCACTTGGGCCCGGTCACGCGATGGCGAGATTTCTCATCGATCGCGGGGGCATCGATGATGAGGAATTGCGATGGCTTCGCGACAATCGCTGCCCACCAGACATCGTCGGCATCAACTACTACGCAACGAGCGATCGCTTCCTCGATGCGCGGCTCGATCTGTATCCCACGCAGATGCACGGCGGCAACGGCCGCGATCGCTACGTCGACGTCGAGGCGATCCGCGTTCTCGAGAGCGAAGACCACGGATTCGCCGCGCGGCTCGGGGAGGTGTGGCAGCGATATCACCTGCCCATCGCCGTCACCGAGGTCCAGCTCGGCTGCACTCGCGAAGAGCAGCTGCGGTGGCTGCGCGACGCGTGGAACGCGGCGAGTGTCACGCGCGATGCGGGCGCGGCGGTGATTGCCGTGACCGCGTGGTCGCTGCTTGGCGCCTATGACTGGCGCAGCTTGCTCACGCGCAATGACGGCGACTACGAGCCCGGCGCCTTCGATCTTCGCGGCGCGGCGCCGCGTCGCACGGCGATCGCGTCGATGGTCGGCGATCTGTCCACGACGGGTACACATGCGCATCCGGTGCTCGATGGCGCCGGCTGGTGGCGTACCGAGAATCGCTTCGCGTACCCGGCCATCTACCTCCCCGAGCGCATCGAGCCGCGGAACCCGGCGAGCGCCCCGGGCGAGCGCGTCATCGCGATCGTCGGCGCGTCGGGCACGCTCGGCGCGGAGGTCGTCCGCGGCTGCGAGCAGCGCGGCCTCGCGCATCGCGCGTTCAGCCGCGGCGACGTCGATATCGCGGAGGTCGGGAGCGTGCGAGCGATGCTGGTGCGCCATCGTCCATGGGCGGTGGTCAACGCGGCCGGTTTCGTGCGGGTCGACGACGCCGAGCGCGAGATGAGCGACTGCGTTCGTGAGAACACGCTCGGCCCCGCGACGCTCGCGGGCCTCTGTGCGTCGCATGGCGTCGCGCTCCTCACCTTCTCCTCGGATCTCGTCTTCGACGGAACTGGGCGCAGGCGATATGTCGAGAGCGACGCCGTCAATCCGCTCGGCGTGTACGGCCGGAGTAAGGCGAAAGCGGAGCGACTCGTTGCTGGATGTCTCTCGTCGGCGCTGATCATCCGCACGAGCGCGTTCTTCGGCCCACGTGACGAGCACAACTTCGTCACGCGTGCCCTGCGCGAGCTGTCGAGCGGCCAGTTCGTTCATGCCGCCGACGATGCCGTCGTATCGCCGACGTATGTGCCGGACTTGGTGCACGCTGCGCTCGATCTGCTGATCGATGGCGAGAGCGGCATATGGCATCTCGCCAACGCCGGCGACATCAGCTGGGCTGCGTTGGCGCGGCGCGCCGCCGCGCTTGCCGGACTCGATCCCGCGCTGGTGATCGGCGTGCCGACGGCAGCGCTCGGGCTGGCGGCGCCGCGGCCAGCCTTCAGTGCGTTGGGAAGCGAGCGCGGCAACCTGATGCCATCGCTCGACAGTGCGCTCGGCCGCTACATCGCCGCGACGACGGCAAGCGCGGAGCGCGACATGGCTGGCGTTTCATAGCAAGGCTGCATCACACAACACGCGGCGCGCGCAGCGTGCCGCTTTCGAATTGGAGTGGCGATGTTGGATACGGTGATGGACAAACGGATCGTGATCATCGGTGCGGGGCCCACCGGACTCGGCGCCGCATATCGGCTGCGGGAGCTCGGGTTCACGAATTTCGCGATCCTCGAGGCGCGCGACAAAGTCGGCGGGCTCGCGTCCTCGGAGACGAGCGCGAACGGGTTCACCTACGACATCGGCGGGCACGTTCTCTTCTCGCACTACGAGTACTTCGACACGCTGTTCGACAAGCTGATGGGCGACGACTTCCAGTTGCTGTTGCGCGAGAGCTGGGTGTGGATGTGCGAGCGGTTTCTTCCGTATCCATTCCAGAACAACATCAAGTATCTGCCCCCCGAGATCGTGCTCGATTGCCTTCTTGGTGTGATCGAGGCGCAGAAGCAGCCGCTGGACGTGTCGCGCTTCTGCAACTTCGAGGATCTCATCTACGGGGTGTTCGGCGCCGGCATCGCGAAGCACTTCATGATGCCCTACAACTTCAAGGTCTGGGCGCATCCGCCGCGGATGATGAACAAGGAGTGGATCGGCGAGCGCGTGTCGATGGTCGACGTGAAGCGCGTGCTCGGCAACGTCGTGCTCGACCGCGACGACGCGGGCTGGGGCCCGAACTCGACCTTCAAGTATCCGCGATTCGGCGGAACGGGTGGGCTGTTCGAGCGCCTCGCGCCGTACGTGCAGGATCAGCTGCGTTTGAACTCGCCCGTGGCGTCGGTCGACTCGCAGAAGAAGGAAGTCGTGCTCGAGGACGGGCGCCGCGAGCCGTACGACTATCTCTTGTCGACGATGCCGCTCGACCTGTTGGTCGGAAAGCTCGGCGCCGGCGCGCCGGACGCGATGCATCGCGAGGCGGGTCGCCTGCTGCACTCGGGCTCGTACATCGTCGGCGTCGGCGTCAACCAGCCGTGTCCGTCGAAGAAGTGCTGGATGTATTTCCCCGAGGACAACTGTCCGTACTACCGGCTCACCTATCTATCGAACTACTCGCCCGAAGTCGTGCCGGATGCATCCCGGCAATATTCGATACTCGCTGAGATCTCGCGCTCAGGACACAAGCCGGTCGACGGCGACACCGTCGTCGCCGACACGCTGCGCGGTCTCGTGAACACGAAGATGCTGAGCGAGGCCGATCTCCCCGACGTCGTCGACACGCACGTGATCTCGCGAGACTACACCTATCCGATTCCGTCGCTCGAGCGCGACCGCGCACTGCGCGAGCTGCATCCATTCCTCGAGACGAAAAACATCTTCTCTCGCGGCCGATTCGGCGCGTGGCGCTACGAGGTCGGCAACATGGATCACTCGGTGGCGCAAGGTGTGGAGTGGGTGAATCGAGTACTCGATGGAGATACGGCTAACGAACTGACGTACCTGGGCAAGCGGGGCTGTTGACGGTTCGCATCGGTTGGGGATGTCAGACGTCAGATGAGAGTAGGGCATTTGCTTCTTCATATCCTTGCGGTAGACCGATATCGAGAAACCTCCCGCGCATCCGGCGTCCAACCAGTCGGTTGCGCGCGAGCAGCGACTGCATCACCGGGATGTCGTCGAGCTCGGCGCCGGGCGCGAGGGTGCGCGCGACCTCGTCGATCGTCGGCCACACTTCCAGTGTGAACACGTAGCGCCCAACGCCCGTGAATGCCGAGGCGGCGCCCTTCGTGTCGAATACCGATTTCTTGTCGCCCTTGCTCGGGATCTTGGCGATTCTGAAGACGTCGCCGTCGAGCGTGCCGTCGTAGATCGCGGTCGGCCCGCGACGTGCGCCTTCCTCGGCCGAGATCTCGACGATGGCGACGGCGCTAGAGCCAATCGCCTCGAAGGTCTCGATGACTTCGGCGAGTCCGGGTGCGGCGCCGATGAAAATGTTGTCGGGCAGCGCCACGGCGAGGGGATCATCGCCGGCGAAGTCGCGGCCGTGGCGGATCGCATCGGCGAGACCGCGCGGCTCTTCCTGCACCGCGAACTCGATGCGCCGCGGCGCGCCGGTTTGCCCGGCGAGCGGAGCGACGGCGTCGACGATGGCCTGCTTCTCGGGCGAGATGACGATCAACAGCTCCTCGATGCCGCTGGCTGCGCACTCGGCGATCACCCACGTCAGCGCCGCCCGCCCGGCGACCGGGATCAGCTCCTTCGCTGTCCCGTGTGTGATCGACAGCATGCGGGTGCCTTTGCCGCCGCAGGGGATGAGCGCGCGGCGAACCGGCGGCGCGACGGCATCGCGTGATGTCATCATCGGAGATTCGTTTTGCATGCGATCACCCTCTGCACGCTCCGGACCTGAATCGCTTGACACTCGGATTTGCCCTGCGGATACTCCCGCGATGACGTCGCTTCCCGATGCGCTCGCGCGCGCCGCATCGCTGCCGGCGATCTCGCTCGGCAGCTATCCCACTCCGATCGACGAGATGGCGAGGCTGCGCGATTCGTTAGGCGGCGGACCGCGATTGCTCGTCAAACGCGACGACGCCATCTCGTTCGGCTTCGGCGGCAACAAGGTGCGCAAGCTCCAGCTCGTTGCCGCTCGCGCGCAGGCGGATGGCGCCGATACGCTCGTTACGGTTGGAGGCGTGCAGTCCAATCACGCGCGCGCGACCGCGGCCGCGGCGGCGAAACTCGGCATGCGCTGCGTGCTCGTCGCCAACGGCGCGCCGTCCGACCATCCGACGGGCAACGCGCTGCTCGCCGCGCTGCTCGGTGCCGAGCTGCAGTACGTGTCGTCGCGCGCCGAACGTGCGCCGGCGATGCGAGCGACCGTCGAGCGACTGCGCGCCGAGGGCCGGCGCCCGGCGGAGATTCCACTCGGCGCGTCGACGCCGCTCGGTGCGATGGGGTTCGTGCGCGGGGTGAGCGAGATAGTGGGGCAGGGCGTCGAGCCCGACGTGATCGTGCACGCGTGCTCGTCCGGCGGCACGCAGGCGGGGATCGTCGCCGGCTGCGCACTACACGGACTGCGCACGCGCGTGATCGGCATCAGCGCGGACGACCCCGCGGATGCGATTCGTGCGAGCATCACGTCCATCATCGACGGGATCGCCGACATGCTTGGCGCCGCGCGCTCGCGCTTCCCGGCGGAGAGCGCTCTCGAGGTGGACGCCACCTTCGTCGGCACAGGCTATGGCGACCCCACCGCCGAGTCGCGCGAGGCGCAATCGCTCGCCGCTCGCAGCGAGGCGCTCTTCGTCGACCACACCTACACCGCGAAAGCCCTCGCCGCCCTGATCGCATTCGTGCGCCGCGGCGATTTAAAAAGCGCCAAGACGATTCTCTTCTGGCACACCGGCGGCCAGGTTGGACTGTTCGCCTGACGCCTCAGGTTGGAGTCCGCTAACACACGAGCGGCAAGCAGAGCGTTTGCAGCCGGGGTGTGCAGTTCGCCTGTGCAGGTGGATAGGCAGATGGATGTGCAGTCACTGCCTTCTGTCATCTGACATCTGACATCTGTGATTCGGGACACTGTTCGCTTTCCGAGTGACCCTATACTGCCGGGACAGTCTGCTCAGCAGTTCGACTCGCGAACCTCGCGACAGCCGCTCCCGCCCTGATTCCGTATCTATGATGTGTACTCCGACGCGAACCCACCGCGTCCGCGCCAGTGCCGACGGGCGATCGTGATCCCGTCCTGGCTTCGCCTCGCGCAGCTGCGATCAACGCTGCGTCGCTTCCAGGTACCGCGCGACGCGGTACGCTGGGCGTTGGCTCGCTACGCCGAGCGTACCGCGCTGATCACGCCCACCGCGACGTTCACCTACGCCGCGCTCGGCGAGCGCGTGCTCTCGCTCGCCAACGGCTGGAGCGCGCTCGGCGTCCGCAAAGGCGATCACGTCTTCACGCATCTGCACGACGATCACGAGCAGATCGAAGTCCGTCTCGCGGCGTATGAGCTCGGCGTCATTCTCACCTCGTTCAACGAAGCGCACGCGCTGGACCTGATCACCCGCGCGGTGCGCATGGCGCCACCGACGATGTTCGTCATCGGTCCGCGCACGGATGAGCGCGTGCGCGCGATGTTGGTGCGCGAGTGTCCCTCGATGCCGATTCTGCGCACGGGCCCGGGCGACACATACGAGCGCGTGATCGCGCAGCATCAGCCGCGCGAGTCGACGTCGAAGATCGCGCCGTCGGATCCCGCCGCGCTGGGCTTCACGTCGGGTACCACCGGACTGCCAAAGGCGCTTTACGTCGATCAGCAAATTGCCCTCACCAGTCTTCGTCTGACGCTCGCGAATGTGCGCATCGTGCCGTCCTCCGCGCCGCAGGTCACGCTGCTCTGCATTCCGTTGATTGGAGCCGGCAGCGGACTCGTGCTGCCGTCGATCCTCGCCGGTGGCGCGCTCGTCATCCCGAGCTCGTACGATC
>JALZAE010000500.1 GCA_030948535.1 Gemmatimonadota bacterium
GTCGAACTCCGCGCGCCAGGGGTGAACGCTCTGAAGCACATTGTGCTGGTCGGTCTCATCCGCGAGCGGCCAGTACGCGCGGAAGTTGTTCGCACTGCCGCAGACGATCACCACGTCGGGGCGCCAAAAGATGTACTCGGCTAGATATCCGGATGACGCCTCGACGATGCGATTGAAGTTCACCGCGCCGTTGATGACCTCGATGTTGATCCCGGCCAGCGCGCTGTCCGTCTGCAGCCGGCGCTCGAGATACTGGGCCATCGTGGCGTCGCTCGTTACGCGCCCCTCGTGCTGCAGGAAGGTGCGCCCGAGCCCGGAGTACAGCACGGAGCCGCCGAGCATCAGCACACGCAACGTGCGCGGCGGCTTTTCGCGATCGTACGTCCGATAGCTACGAAATCCGTTGGCGTTGATGTGAAATGCCGGTGAGGTCAGCCGAGGATTGTTTCGAACGAGCCCGTACGGCGACCAGTCGTAGAACGACATCGACTGGAACGATTGCCCGGACCAGACGCGCACGTACACGCGCGCCACGACTTCGCAAGAGAGGAGGGCGAGCACGAGCACGGCAGCGACGCGCGCCCAATGAATCGCCGTGCTTTCCTCCGGCGGCGGCGCCGGCGCGGAGCTAGAAGCGCCCATAGATGAACTGATCCGCGGGATACTCGAGGGAGATACGGGCGAGAAGGATCACGATCGCCATCACGATCACCGCGGCGAGCTTGAGCGCGATGCGCCATTCGCGCGATGTCAGCGCATCCGCGACGTTCACCCGCGCGCGACGAAGGAGCAGCCAGATCAGTCCGCCGGCGGCCAATGCGCTGAGGCCGATCAGCAGAAGCAGTTTGAGATCGGAGAGGACGATCATGGGACGATTCGCGCGAGGTGGCCGAGCGGCAAGGCGAAGAATATCCAGCCGAGCGACACGAAGATGAACGTGACCGCAACCGCAATCGCCCGGGCGACACGGGTGCCGGCGGTCGCACGCACGGCCGCAGACCGCGGCGAACCTGCACGGCGCGCGCGATAGCGATCGTAGGCGAACAGCCCCGCGGCGTGATAGAGACCCCACGCGAGAAAGTTCGGCGCCGCGCCGTGCCAGTACCCGCAGAGGAGGAAGGTGACGAAGTAGCCGCCGCCGGCGATCGCGGCGCGCCTTCCGGCGAGCGGCTTCTGGAGCGCGCGCGTCAGCGGGATGAACACGTAGCCGGTGAGCACCCGGCTGAAGGTGATGTGCCAGCGCTGCCAGAACTCGCGGATGCTCGCGGCGGCGTACGGCCAGGCGAAGTTCTCGGGCGTGCGAACGCCGAGGAGACGGGCCGTCGCGATCGCCATGTCGCTGTAGCCGGAGAAGTCGAGCAGCAGCTGGAGCGAGAAGATGAGGCTCGCGAAGGCGAGCGTGCCCGCGGGGAGCACCGCGGCGTCGGTGAGCGCTCCCAGGCTCATCGGCTTGAGCAGCGGTGCGACGATCCTCGCCTTGAGCATGCCGAGGAGAAAGCGGAAGACAACGTCGAGCAGTGCTTCGCCGGAGAGGCGGTCAGGCTCGCGCAGCGTCGCATCGAACTCGCCATAATAGTGCATCGGCCCGGCGACATACGTCGGAAAGAACAGGAAGTACGCCGACGCCACTACCGGGTCGACGCGCGCGATGCGGCCGTCGGCGACATCCTTGGCCAGCGTGTACGCCTTGATCATCACGTACGACACGCCGAGGAAGATCAAGATGCGCGCTTCAGGCGATCGGGCAGCGGCGAGCTGCTTGCTCGCGATCCACAGCAGCAGCATCGGCGCGCACAGCACGAGACTCGCGCGCACCGGCCGGCTGTGGCGCGATCCGGCGATACGTCCCGCGCCGGCGAGAAGCCATGCGATGCAGCCAGCGAGTACTCCGAGCTGGATCCACGACACTCCGACCACGCTCCAGAGCACCACGACGCTCGCGAGCGCGAGCACAGCGGCGCGTTCCCGCTGGCGCGACGGAGGGAGCAGTTGGCACACGGCGGCCGCGACGAGCAACGTCGCCCAGAAGGATGCGTCGCTAAACATCCCGCTGCTCCGCGAGCTGCGCCAAGTATTTCTCGCGATTCTCCGACCGCGCGAGCTTGCCCGACGACGATTTCACCAGCCAGCGCGGCGGGACGATTCGCACGACCGACGGCGTGCAGTCGAACTCCTGCGCGATGTGCGCGCGGATGCGGAGGGGGAGTGTGGCATCCGCCGCGGTGGCGTTGGTGGATTCGGCGAGGAGGATCAGCTGTTCGGTACCGCTCGCCGAATCCTGGATGCCGAACGCGACCACGCGGCCGGGCGCCACGCCATCGAGCGTGCCGGCGCTGGCCTCGAGATCACCCGGATAGAAGTTGCGCCCCTGGATGATGATCAGATCCTTCTTGCGCCCGGTGACGTAGAGCTCCCCGTCGTGCAGAAAGCCGAGGTCGCCCGTGCGATACCATCCGTCGGCGGTCATCGACGCCGCGGTGAGATCGTCGCGTCCGTGATAGCCCGAGAACCGATATCCGCCGCGCAGCGCGATCTGTCCGACGGCGCCATCCGCCACGCCCTCATCGCGATCGTCGAGGACGATGACTTCGGTGCCGCTGACGGCGCGGCCGTTGGAGACGAAGTCGAGCGAGGCCGCGTCGTTGCCGGCTCGCTCGGCTCGGTGCGCGTCGCGGTAAATCCCCGCATGAACGCGCAGCGTGCGATACTCGCCCGGCAAGCTCTGGGTAACGGCGTAAACGTTTTCCGCCATCGCGTAGCTGGCGGTGAGCTGATGCGGATGCACGCCAAGCGCGCCGAAGGCATGTGCGAACGCCCGCATCGACGAGTCGAGCACCGGCTCCGAGCTGTTCACCCACGCGCGCACCGACGACAGATCGAGCGCGCCCTTGAGACGCGCCGGCCGCACGCTTCGCGCGAGTAGCGCGAACGCGAAGTTGGGCAGCCAGCAGAGCGTGCCCCGGTGCTCCGTGATTTTCTCGAGCAACAGCCCGGGGGTTCGCACCCAATCGAAGGGCGACATCGCGACGATCGGAATTCGCTCGAGCAAAGGCAGGAGGAAGCACGCGATGAACCCCATGTCGTGGTAGAGCGGCAGCCATGAGACGATAACGTCATCGCGCGTCATGCCGAGCGAGGCGGCATAGGCGCTGTTGTGCTGGAGCACGGCACGATTGGACAGAGCGATTCCTTTCTGCAGCCCGGTGGTGCCCGACGAGTGCTGGATGAGGATGACGTCCTCCGGCGCCGAACGCGCGATCGCGGGCACCGCGCCCCCGCTTACCGAATCCGGGATGATCAGCTCCACCGCGATGGCTTCGAGATGGCCGGCGGCCACCAGCCGCTCGTGCGCCGCGGCGTCGAGCACCATCGCCCGCGGCAGAACGTAGTGCACGACGTGCCGAAAGCTGCGCGCGTACTTCTCTGGCTCCATGCGCGGCGACGGCGGCGGTACCATCGTCGGGATGCAGCCTGCCCACAGCGCGCCGATGAAGGCTGCGTAGAGATCGAGGCCGTGGTACAGGCAGACGCCGACGACGTGGCCCCGGCAGCCGAGCGCCTCGAAACGCGCCGCGAACTCGCCCGCTCGCGCGGCGAGTGCGCCACCCGTCACCTCGCGATCCGATCCGTCGGCCGCGGTCAGGGTGAGCACCACTCGCGCCGCATCGCGCGCCAAGCCGTCGTGCAAGCGCGCCGCGACCATATCCGTGTCTTCGAGAGGGGGCAGAGCGGAGCCGGCGGGGAATGCGCTCGTCACGGCGCTACGCCACGCCCCTCGACCGCAGGTACGCGCCGATGCGACGAATGGAGCCGAACGTCGTGGGGGTGATGTCTTGATCGTCGATGCGCACGCCGGGATAGCGCGCCTCGATGTCCAGCGCGAGCTCGAGTAACCCGAGCGAATCGCAGATGCCCTGTTGCAACAGCTCGGTGTCCGGCGCCAGCGGAAAGCTCGCGTTGCCCCCAAGAAATTTCTTCACGATCAGATCGCGCAGTACATCTTCCATCGCTCTCCCAGATTAGTGCGGCGTGCGCGTGAGCCGGTTCACCCGGCGGCGCTTCGGCGTGTACAAGATGTCCATCAATCCCGACAACTGGAAGCGAACCAGCGACAGCGGATAGCTCGCCTCCACGTTCGTGCGCTGGAGCTGCCGCCCATCTCCGGCGGGCCGGATGGGCGCGTTGTTGGTCATGAACGACCACCGGTATCCGGCGCGGCGAATCATCTCTGCTGCCATGCTGCTGTAACTGTCCTCTTCGCCACCCACCCAGCAGAAGCTATCGACTTCGTGTCCGAGCTCCGCTTCGAGCATGCGCTTGGCGCCTCTAACCTCCTGCTCGAGCATCTCGGGCGAGAGTCCGGCCGCGAGTCGCACGTGCGTCGCGGTGTGCGCGCCGATCACGTGCCGGACGTCGAGCGCTCGCATGTCGTCGCTCGACATGAAGACGCGGCCATCAGCCGCGGCGGTTGACACGCGTATGGTCGCGCGCTGGGCCGCGGCGCGCTGCTCCAGCGGCGGCACGAGGGTCAGCGCGGGCGGAACGAAAAACCATCCGGGCCATCCATACTTCTCGAGGAGGGGCGCGGCAACCGACGCGTGCGTGTAGAGTCCATCGTCGAAGGAGATGAGCAGTCCGGGTCGCGATGCACTCCAACGCCCGGCCGCCAGCGCCTCGAGCTCCGCGCGCCCGACGGGCACGAAGCGCTCCGCATACCACTGCAGCTGCGCCTCGAACGCCGGCGCACTGGCCGGCGACACATCGTGGTAGTTGAGCGCGCGGATGAAGGGCATGGCCCGCGCCACCTGCATGCGGTACGCGACCCGCGACAATCCGGCAACGTCCAACGCCGACGCCAGACCTCGCTTCATCCCGCCAAGCACGGTGGCGGCTCAGTACATCGCGTAGATGAGCGTCGATACATCGCCGCCGCCATCGTCGCCGCGACCCATCGCGGCGGCCAGCTCGACGAGCGGATCGACCAGCGCGAGCAACTCAGGCGCGCCGGCCCACATCGCGCGCAGCTCGCCCGCCAGCCGCGAGTGGTCCAGGCTCGCGCCGTCGGCGACGCGCGTCGTCGTTTCGGACCGCGACGTGTAGTACGTGCGAAGCTTCTCGTGCATCGACGCAGCCGAATTGTCCACGCGCGCGAGCGGCGCCGCGCCGCGCGCCCGCATCGCCTTGGCGGCCGGGACGAGCCGCTCGTGAAAGAAGCGGCGCAGCATCTCTTCCTGTTCGGCGGCCGCGGGGGCGTCAGTCAAGGTCGTACTCCTTCTGCCATGCGTCGTCGCGCGCGGCGGCGGGCTGCGCGGCCTTGTCGAGCACACAGTCCTCGAGCACGAGCATGTCGATCTCCGTGCGCATGAAGCAGCGGTAGGCATCCTGCGGCGAGCAGACGATCGGCTCGCCGCGCACGTTGAACGAGGTGTTGACGATCACGGCGCATCCGGTGAGCCGCTCGAACTCGCTGATCACCTGGTAGTAGTCGGGCTTGTCGTCCGGGTGCACCGTCTGCACACGCGCGGAGTAGTCTACGTGCGTCACCGCGGGAATGTCGCTCCGTGCCTGGCGCACGACCGCGAGCATATCGTCATCCCCGTGCGCGAATTCGAGGGTATCGGTCGCGAGGCGGTGCTCGGCCCGGACCGGTGCGACGAGCAACATGTACGGACTCTCGTCCGCCAACTCGAAGTAGTCCGACACGCGCTCCGCCAACACGCTGGGCGCGAACGGGCGGAACGATTCCCGGTACTTGATCTTGAGATTCATGTCGATCTGCGTCTCGGCGCGCCGCGGATCGCCGAGGATGGAGCGCGCGCCGAGCGCGCGCGGTCCGTACTCGAGCCGTCCGACCATGTAGCCGACGATTCGGCCGTCGGCGAGCGCCCGTGCCACGGTCTTCGCGCGGTCGTCGGCGGAGAGCTGCCGGTACGGATAGTTGAATCGGTCGAGAAAGGCGCGCACTTCGGCCGAGGAATACTGCGGCCCGAGATAGCTTCCGCGTTGCGAGTCCCGGCCGCTCGGGTTGCGCTTGCGCGCCACGCCGAGCTCTTGGTGGGAGACGAGCAGCGCCGCGCCGAGCGCGCCACCGGCATCGCCCGCCGCGGGCTGGATCCAGATGCGGTCGAAGACGCCGGTGCGCAGTAGCTCGCCGTTCGCGACGCAGTTGAGCGCCACGCCGCCAGCGAGCACGAGGTCGCGCATGCCGGTGAGCTCGCGCGCGTGCTTCGCGCAGCGGATCACGATCTCGTTGGTGAGCGCCTGGATCGACGCCGCAATGTTCATCTCGCGTCTCGTGATCCGCGATTCCGGCGCGCGCGGCGGCCCGCCGAAGAACGAGCAAAACTTGTCGTTGACCATCGACGTCGAGTCGAGATAGCCAAAGTACTCCATGTTCAGGCGGTAGGAGCCATCCGCCTGCACGTCGATCAAGGTGCCGAGCATGTCGGCGGCATAGATGGGATCACCGTACGGGGCTAGTCCCATCAGCTTGTACTCGCCCGAGTTGACCTTGAATCCGCAGAAATAGGTGACCGCGCTGTAGAGCAGCCCGAGTGAATGCGGGTAGTCGATTTCCGCGAGGATCTCGAGCGTGTCGCCGTCGCCACGGCCGATGGTCGTCGTCGCCCACTCGCCGACGCCGTCGAGGGTCAGCGTGGCCGCGCGCTCGAAAGGCGACGGATAGAACGCCGACGCCGCGTGAGAGGCGTGGTGCTCGGTGCACAGCACCCTCACGTCGGCGCCGAGCGTCTCCCGAATCGATGCGGCGATGCCGAGCTTCTGGCCCAGCAGCGAAGCACCGGCGCGCAGCCACTGCTCCTCGCCCCGCGGCGCTACCGCGAGCAAGGAGCGCATCGCGCGGTCGAGGGTGAGCAGCGGCTGATCGTAGTACGCCACCGCGGTCAGATCCCGCGCCTCGATGAACGCTTCCTCGAGGCAATAGTTGATGGCGTTTAGCGGAAAGCGCGCATCGTTCTTCTTGCGCGTGAAACGTTCTTCCTGCGCCGCGGCGATGATCTCGCCGTCGCGCACGATGGCGGCGGCGGAGTCGTGATACAGCGCGGAGATGCCCAGTACGGTCGTGGTCATTCTGATGGGGTACGAGAGCTAGCCTGGCCTGCCGCGCTAGACGCGCGAGAGGCCATCGGCGCAATCACGCGCGCCAGCGATTCGGCCATGAGCTTGTGCGCGAGGGGTGTCGGGTGCACGTCGTGCTCGAAGCGAAAGCTACGACGCTGCACTTTGGGCACGGCGAGAAAGTCCACGAGCGGATCGTGGAGCGTCGCGTTGGGGAGCGACGCGGCCAGCTCGGTAAACCGCGCGCGGTACGCGCCCGGGTCGGCGATTTCTTCGATGTAGTGGTAGAGCGGTACTGGCATCAGCACGACTGGCACGTCGAGCGGCGCGAGCCAAGCGGACAGGATCGCGCGCGTGAGCAGCCACTCCGGAGAGTCGGCGCGGTCGTAGGCGGGGAGTGGATTCTGGCCGACGAGGCTCTGGACGACGGACTTGAGCCCCAGCCCATCGACGAGCTTACGGAGCCAGACGAGCCCGCCGCCGCGGTCGACGAACTGCTCGTCCTCGGCAAGGAGCTCGTGGGGGGGAATAGGATCCTTCGGCACGGGCACGTTGTGCAACGTGAGCCCGCCCGGCGCATCGAGCGTGAAATACGGCTTGGCGAAGAGCTGCTCGCCGTCCCCCGTGTCGTACAGACGATAGCGCGCCGCGTTGCGGCGGACGTTCTCGACGAGCACCGCCGCGATGACGAGGTCCGCATCGATTCCCCGCGCCATCTCGCGATGGATGAGCCATTGCTGGTCCGTGCCGCTGCCCGGCAATCCAAAATTGTAGACCTCGACGTTCGGCAGCAGCGCCTCCAGCAGATCCCCGTAGCGCGCCCCGTTGCTCACGCCGTCGCCGGCCGTGTAGGAGTCGCCAAACAGCAGTACGCGGTAGGTGCCGGGCGCCTTGGTTGGAACGAATTCGCGATCCGAGCGAAAGCCGGACGCATTCGCGCGCACGAGGTACCCGCCACCCTCGTGACTGACGCGCGCCCGCAATCCCGGTATGAAGTGATATCCGAACACCGGGTGATACTGGAACTGCGCTCGGCTCATGACGTTGGTTGGGAAGCGTCGGCTCAGCGGTGGAGCACCGCGGCACGTAAGATGGACAGACTCGGAGGCGCGTGGTAGTCGTTGCGGAAGTGTCTTCCCCCTTCCGAACGCCACTCGCTCCCCGCATCTCTAGCTTGCTCCCGCGCACCTCACACCGCGCGCCCCGCGCCGCCCCCCAGGAGATCGGTAATGAGAAGGATTGCGATTGGTTCCGTGATGCTCGCGCTCGCGACATCCGCCGCGGGTGCGCAGCAGCGCCCGATGACGATCGACGACATGATGGCCATCAAGAACGTCGGCTCCATCGCGCTGTCGCCCGACGCGTCGCGCATCGCGTACAGCGTCACCAGCTGGGAGCACCCGAGCGCCAAGGGTGACACGGCGAAGGGCGACAAGCACGATGTCCGCAGCCACGTGTGGTTGATGTCGAGCAGTGGCAGCGACAACAGGCAGCTCACCTTCGGCGAGCGCGGCGAGTCGCAGCCCGCGTGGTCTCCGGACGGACGGATGCTCGCGTTCGTGACCGCTCGAGGACCCAACGTCGGTGAGGATCCGCCGCGTCCACAGGTGTGGCTCATGCGCCTCGACGGCGGTGAAGCGTGGCAGCTCACGAGCGCCAAGGATGGCGTGAACGGCTTCTCCTGGTCCGCCAACGGAAAGCAGATCGCCTTCCTTGTCTCCGATTCGATATCGAAGGTCGACGAAGCGAAACGGAAGCGGAAAGACGATCCGCAGGTGTTCGAGTCGAACTTCCGGCTGTCGCACGTGTGGGTCATCGACGTCGACTCGAAGCAGGCGAGCGAGATCGTGCACGGCGACTTCACCGTGCGCGGCGCTCCGAGCTGGTCTCCTGATGGAACGAAGCTGGCCTTCAGCACGAATCCGACGCCACTCATTCGCGACTACCGCAGCGATGCTTATGTCGTGACGATCGCCTCGAAGCAGCTCGAGAAGGTCTCGCAGACGAGCGATGTCGCGTCGAACCCGGTCTTCTCACCCGACGGAAAGACGCTCGCCTTCACGATCACGCCCAACAGCCACAAGTCCCACTCCGACGGCATCGCCGAGCGCGAGCTGGTCAACGAGCACATCGTGCTCTACGACGTGGCCAGCAAGCGCCTGACAGATGCCTACGATCCAAAGTCGGACGTGTCGGCCACGCAGGTGCAATGGAGCCCGGATGGCTCGCGGCTGATGTTCACGACCGGCGAGCGCGCCTACAACGCGGTGTACGCGTACGATGTTGCTGCCAAGAAGATGAATCGCGTGACCGGCGGCATCCTCGCTCGCGGCATGTCGTGGAGCAAGGATGGCAAGTCGGTCGCCTTCGCGATGGAGTCGAGCGATGCGCCCTTCGACATCTACATGAGCGACGTCACCTTCGCCTCGCCAAAGAAACTCACCAATCTAAATCCGCAGCTCTCGCAGCTCGCCCTCGGCAAGACCGAGATCGTCACCTGGAAGAGCACCGATGGCACGCCGGTCGAAGGCGTGCTGCTCAAGCCGGTTGGATACGAGCAGGGCAAGAAATACCCGCTGCTCGTCGAGGCGCACGGCGGTCCGACCGGCGCGACCAGCGCCGGCTTCAAGGCGAACTGGGGCTCGCCGGGCCAGTACTGGGCCGGGCAGGGATGGGCGGTCTTCTATCCCAATCCGCGCGGCTCGACGAACTATGGCGAGAAGTTCATGCGCGCGAACATCATGGATTGGGGCGGCGGCGACTACCGCGACATCATGACGGGCGTCGACGAGCTGATCAAGCGCGGCGTCGCCGACTCGGCGCGCATGGCGTTCGAGGGATGGAGCTACGGTGGTTACATGACGGCGTGGGTCGTGTCGCAGACGTCGCGCTTCAAGGCGGCGCGCATGGGTGCCGGACTGTCGGACCTGCAAAGCATGTACGGCACCACGGATATCCCGGGCTACATCGGCACCTTCTTCAGCGGCATGCCGACGAAGGCGACGCTCGACTTCTATCGAGCCCGCTCCGCCATCACCTTCGTCGACAACGTCACCACGCCGCTGCTGATCCTGCACGGCGGCAGCGACGAGCGCGTTCCGACGGGCCAGGCGATGGAATACTTCCGCGCCCTCAAGGACCGCGGCAAGACGGTCGAGCTGGTCTTCTATCCGCGCGAAGGGCACGGACTCGGCGAGTACTATCACCAGCTCGACAAGATGCAGCGCGAATACGAGTGGATCACGAAGTACACGCTGCGTAAAGAGACAAAACCGATATCAGATCAATAGATGTCAGGCGTCAGATGTCAGATGTCAGTGACTGCTCACCAACAGTGATCAGTTCTGACATCTGACGTCTGACATCTGACGTCTTCTACTCTGCCTTCAAGGCTACGACCGGTTCGACGCGCGTCGCTGCGCGCGCCGGTATCAGTGTCGCGATGAGTGCGACACCGGCAACCAGTCCGGCAATCCCGACGTACACCGTAGGCTCGAACGCACTGACGCCGTACAGCTGCGATCTCAGCACCGACGTCAGTGCCAGCGTCGTCGCCGCGCCGATGGCAATGCCAATCACCGCCAACCGCAGCGCCTCCCGGGCAACCAGTCGCGCCACACGCGCGCGAGTTGCGCCGAGCGCCATGCGAATGCCCATCTCCCGCGTGCGCTGCGCGACGGTGTGCGCCATCACGCCGTAGATGCCGATCGATGCCAGCAGCAGCGCCAGCACCGCGAAGCCCGCGAGCGTTCCGGCATTGAAGCGCGCGGCGGCGATCGCGCCGGCGGCCCGCTCGCGCATCGACCTCACATCGTAGATCGGCAGGTCCGCGTTCTCCGCGCTGACGGCGGCGCGCAGCACGGGCACGAGTGCCGAGGCCGGCATCGCCGAGCGCACCATCACCATCGTCGACGGATACGTGAACTGCGCGTACGGCGTGTAGATGTCGGGACCGATCGGCGCGTTGATGGGCCAGTAGGTCACGTCCCCAACGATGCCGACGATCGTCGCCGCCGAGTCGGATGAGCCGAAGCCGCTCGAGCCGGAGAACCAGATGCGCTGGCCGATCGGATCCTCATTCGGCCAGAACGTCCGCGCCGCCGTCTGGTTGATCACCGCCACATGCTGCGCGCGCTCATCATCACGATCAGTGAACGCGCGGCCGCGCAGCAGCGGGATGCGCAGCGTCTTGAAGTGGTCGGCCCCGACGTAGTGCCGGCCGACCTCAGGCTGGGTGCCAGGCGCGCCGTTGTCGCGCCCGGCGACGTAGAGCAGCGTGCTCGCGCAGGTGCTCATGTACGGCGTACAGCGACTCACCGTGGCCGACTGCACGCCGGGCACGGCGCGCACGCGATCCAGCACGCCGCGGATCAATCGCGGTGCGTCGGCCGGCTGGTAGCGCGCTTCGCCCGGGTTGATCCAGAACGTCATCAGGCCTTCAGCATCGAAGCCGGGCAACAGACCGCGAAGACGGGTGAAGCTCTCGAGCAACAGCCCCGCGCCAACCAACAGCGTCAGCGCCAGGGCGATCTGCGTGACGACGAGCAGCCCGTGCGCGTTGAGCCGCCCTCCGATGCCGCGGATACGTGCGTCACCGCCGCTGCCGCCTCGCAGGGCGCGGGTGAGATCGGGACGCGTCGCACGCAACGCGGGCACGAGTCCGACCACCACGCCGGTCACGAGCGACGCCGCGAGCGCGAACGCCAGCGCTCGCCCATCCAACCGCACGTCGGCGAACTCTGACAGCTGCGCGTAGTCGTTCGCGCCGGAGGCGATGCGCGGCGCGGCGTATCCGAGGAGCACCCGTGTGCCGGGGATCGCCAGCACCACGCCGACCACGCCACCGAGCATCGCCAGCATCACGCTCTCGGTCAACAGCTGCCTGACGAGCTGCGGGCGCGACGCACCGAGCGCCAGCCGGATCGCCGTCTCACGCGCGCGCGACACGCCGCGCACCAGCAACAGGCTCGCGAGATTCACACAGGCGATGAGCAGCACCAGCCCGACCGCGCCAAACAACACGAGCGTCTCGCCACGGCGATGCGGATCCGCGCGCGCCTCGGCCAGCGGAACGAGCTGAGCACCACGCACCCACGAGCGTGTCGATGGGCTCGGAAGCTCTGCGTTCACACCGGCGACCGCCACGGCGAGCTCAGCCTGCGCGCGCGCCGCATTTACGCCGGGTGCGAGTCGCCCGACGATGCTGATGAAGTTCTGTTCCGACGTCAGGTGGTCGCGATAGTGCAGCTCCGGCGCCATCGCGTTCGCGATCCAGTACTCGGCGCGGCCCGTGAGTCCCGTGAAGCCGGCTGGCATCACGCCGATGATCGTCAGCGGCACCGCGTTCGCGCGCAGCGTCTTGCCGACGACGTTGGCGTCGCTCCCGAACCGCCGGCGCCACAGCGCGTCGCTGATCACGACGACGGGATTGGCGCCGCGCGCGGCATCTTCATGTACGGACAGTGTCCGGCCGATCGCGGGACGCACGCGGAGCGCCGAGAAATATTGCGGCGACACCGACTCGCCCTCCACGCGCTCCGGTCCGCCGTCGCCGCCGGCGACGTTGTTGCTGCCGCGATTGAAGGACGCCACATCGCGAACGAGAGTCAGGCGCGCGCGGAGCAACGCGAAACGCGGATACGACCAGCGCGTGCGGTGCACGACGTGATCGTCGCCTGCCTGCGTGCGATAGAGGATGACCAATCGATCGGGCTCGTCGAAAGGCGGCGGGCGCAGCAATGATGCGTCGACGAAGCTGAACATCGCGGTGTTCGCGGCGATGCCGAGTCCGAGCGTGATCGCCACGGTCAGTGTGAAACCGCGTCGTTTACTCAGCGCACGGGCCGCCAGCCGCGTGTCGGCTGCGGTGTCGCGAATCCATCGCGTCATTCACGTCTCCGTTCGCGGGGATAACGCGGGTACAGCCGTACGACACCGCTCGCGCCCGTCGGGTTGAGCTGTCAGGAAAACGTGACGTTCCCATTCTCGGACGCCGTTCGGACACATCACGCGTTGGTCACATTCGCCTGACGCGGCTCTGTCGTTCATTCGGGCACCTCGTGATGTCTGAAATCGTAGAATCATCACGCGACGCATCGCGATGCGATGATGCGCACCCAACGACGGACGACGACGCCGAGACACGTCCGCTCGCTGCCAGTAGCCACTCGGCCATGCAACAGAGACGGGAGACACACCATGAAGACCACGACCTCGCTCACCATCGCGCTCACCGCGGCGCTCGCGCTCCCTGCATACGCTCTGAGCGCACAGGCAGCGCTGCCCGTCCGTTTCGCGACCCACGCCGAAACGACGACGACGGCCGCGGACGATGCGCACGAGCGTGGGATCGCGCTGATGGCGCGAAACCAGATCACCGCCAACCGCGCGGCGGCTCGGCTGCATTTGGAGTCGGCGGCGCTGCGCCCCGCGGGTGACTCGCTCGCGACGCGCTGCTTGCTCGAGGCCGCGTATCTCTTCTACGGTGTCGGCGACCTCAGCGACGCGCGCAAAGCGCTCACCGCCGGCGGAGAGCGCGCGGTCGAGATGGGTGATGTGGTGCGCGGCGCGACCGCCTACCTCGACGCCGCTTCCGTAGCGCAGGAGCAGCGCGACGGCCTTGCCCAGCGCCAGTTCATGGACAAGGCTCGCCTGCTGTCGCACTCCCCGCTCCTGACCGGTGATCAGCGAACGGAGATCAACCGCCGACTCGGCAACTAAGGGACTTGCACTTTCTCTTCGGCCACGACGCGCTGCCGCCCCTTGAGATGCTCTTCCATCTTGAGGTGCGGCACGCCGTCGGTCCACCAGCTCGGAGCGGGCGCGCCTTGTAGGTAGTGGTCGAAGAACTCGCGCATGCGGATCGCGTAGTCTTTTTGGTTCACCGGCTTCGCGAGCCCGTGATTCTCGCCCTTGTACTCGAGCATCACGACCGGCTTCTGCATTCGGCGGAGCGTGTTGTAGTACTCGATGCCCTGCATGCGATCGACCGCGCCATCTTTGTCGTTGTGCAGAATGACGAGCGGCGTCGCCACGTTCTTTGCCGCGAAGATCGGCGTGTTGCGGTAGTAGGCGTCCCAGTTGTCCCACCAGGCGCCGGTGAACCGGCCCTGGCTCGCCTCGAAGATCGCCATGTCCCCACCGCCCGTGTTCCAGTAGATCGATAGGTACATGCTGACCATGTCGGTCAGCGGCGCGCCGGCGATCGCGGCCTTGAACATATTCGTCTGCGTGACGAGAAACGCCGTCTGATAGCCGCCCCACGAGTGGCCGTGGAGCGCGACGTGGCTCGAATCGACGACCCCCGTCGCGATCGCCGCCTTGAGCGCCGGCACGACGCACCACACCGCGCTCATCCCCGGATCATTGACCTTGTAGTGAATGTCCGGCTGGAGCACCGCGTACCCTCGGCTCGTGTACAAAGCGACGTTCAGCGCTTCCGTGTTCGACGGGGCTTTGTACGCGTGCATGTTCTGCGACAGCTTCTCGTAGATGTAAACGAGCGTCGGATACGATTTGCCCGGCTGATAGTTCGCCGGTAGGTAGAGCGCGGCCTGCAGCTTGTCGCCCTTGTCGCTCACGTAGTCGATCAGCTTCGCGCCGCTCGACCAGGCGAAATCCTTCTGCTGCGGATTGGCGTCGGTGAGTCGCGTTCCGGGCGAGAACGATCCGTCGGTCGCGTAGTAGTCGGGGAACATTGTTGCCGTCGATTTGGTGTAGACGTAGACGTCGGCGTCCCTCGCCTTCAGCAATCCGACCTTGGCGTCGCCCCAAAGCGAAAGCTGCAGCGCTCCCGGCTTCCGCGCGTCGACGCGCGCGATCCCTTCCTTCTTCGTCCACTCACCATAGGCCCGGAAGAAGAGCGGCTTCGAGACATCGATGGCCTTCTCATCCCGATCGAGCCGGAGGCGCGTGTAGCGAATCGCATCTTTCTTTCCGTTGCCGGTGAGATTCGCCGCCGGGCCTCCATTGACCGGAACCATCCACACGTCCCAGTCATCGCTCAGCAGCACCGATGCTCCGTCCTTGGTCCAACCCACAGGCGCGATCGGCGGTTTCACGACGTTGTGATCGTCCTCAGTGTCCCAGAACTTCGTCGCCGCGCCCTGCGTGATGTTACGCTTGGTGCCCGCGGCGAGATCGTAGATCCAGTAGTCGCCGTCGGCATAGGCGAGCAGCTTCGATCCATCGGGCGACTGGAAGTTCACGCCGCCACCGAAGCCACCACCGCCGCCGGCGGCCTTCTTCGCCAATACTTTCCGCTGACCCGTCTGCAGATCGACGGCATAGATGTCGTGAAAGCGATGGCCGTCGAGGTTGCCCGTCAGATCGTACTCTCTCGAATCGGTCCCGGTCACGAAGCGGCCGTTCGCGGAGGGCGCGACGTCGCGCACGGAGTCGTCGGCGAGCTTGACGAACTGGCCATCGCTCACGCGAACGAACGCGGCATAGCTGTATGTCTTGTCGCGTCCTTCTTCCACCTGCTGCTGCGACTGGAGACGCGGGTCCTTCCAATGCCAGATCACCAGATCGGGTCGCTCCTCTTCGGTTGCACCCGGCGGCGTCTTCTTCACGTGCCGCAATGCGTGCGTGCCGAAGAAGAGCCCGCTCGCATCATCGGTCCATGTCGGCGCGCGATCCGGGCTCACGGTCTGATCCGACGGGAAGCTCTTCGCCAAGCGTGGATCGAAGACCGTGCGCTTGGCCCCGGCCGGAGTGAACGCCGTGAAGGTCACGACGCTGTACGATGTGTCGGTGTAGACGCTGTCGGCCATTCCCTTGAGCACCGCGAGACCGGCGCCGCTCTCGGCCCAGGTGAGCCGCTTGTAGAACGCCCGGTCGCTGTCGAGCGGACGAACGGCATCGCTCGTCATGCTGCGCACCTGCACGCCGTTGCCGATCTGATCTCGTGCGTCGACCGTCCAGGCCAGCCAATCGCCCTTCTTGTCGAAGGCGAAATCGCCGACGTTGCCGATGTTCGTCTCGAGTCCCGTCGACAGCTGGCGGAGCGTGAGGTCCGCGCCGGCGGGCAGCGCGGCCGGGGGCGGCGCCCCACCTGCAC
>JALZAE010000512.1 GCA_030948535.1 Gemmatimonadota bacterium
GCCGTGGGTCCCGGCTCGGAGTCGTACGCGCTGGCGATGCTGCGCGCGATGGGGAAGATGATGCCGCCGGCGCGAGCGCTGTTCGACGGGATCACGCTCGCCAATACGAAGTCCGTCGCGACGAGCGCGTAGCCGAGTCCGAGCGACCGCCCGCCGATGGCGCGGATGAACATCAGCGCGATGCGACGACCGAGTCCGGTCTTCATCATGCCGCGCGCCAGAAAAAACGCCGTGAGCACGAGCCAGACGATCGGCTCGCCGTACCCGGCGAGCGCGCGATCGACTGGCAACGTTCCGGTGATGGCGAGGGCGGCGACACCGAGCAGCACGACCGCGCCGGCTGGCGCCGGCCTGACGATCGACCCGACGATCGTGGCGACGAAGATGGCGAGGAGATGCCACGATTGCGGCGAGATGCCGGCTGGAGCAGGGATCAGTAAAACCGATAACGCGGCGGCGAGGACGATGCCCCATCGCCAAAGACGGTGGTCGGTTGGGTAGACGTCGAATGTCAGATGCCAAATGTCGGTTGAGGGCGGGAGTGGGCGCGCGGCGATGCTACGGAAATCGCTGCGCGAAAGCCAGTGCGAGGCGCGCTAATACCGCCGACGTCGCCACGCCGAACGATCGCCCAAATCACGTTTATAAGTAGTGACATCGCAAGAGGTTACGCAGACGCAACGGCATTGTAATCGGGTCCGAATTCAGGTACTATTCGGGAGCCGCAGCTGAACTCTCCCCACCGCCTGTCATTCCATGACCGCTCCCAATAATCGCGAACGGATTCTTCCGCGTCTCATCAACACGGAGATGGAAGAGTCGTTCATCAATTACTCGATGAGCGTGATCGTATCGCGCGCGTTGCCCGACGTGCGCGACGGTCTCAAGCCGGTGCACTGCCGCGTGCTGTACGCGATGGAGCAGCTTGGTCTCGTGCCGGGCCGGCCGCACAAGAAGTCGGCGACGGTCGTCGGCGATGTGCTCGGCAAGTATCACCCGCACGGCGATTCGAGCGTGTACGACGCGCTCGTGCGCATGGTGCAGGATTTCTCGCTGCGCTATCCGCTCGTGGATGGCCAGGGCAACTACGGCTCCGTCGATGGCGATTCCGCGGCGGCGTACCGATACACCGAAGCGCGCCTCGCACCCATCGCGATGGAAATGCTGGCCGACATCGACAAGGCCACCGTCGACTTCGCGCCAAACTTCGACGATCGGTTGCTCGAGCCGCGTGTCCTCCCGTCGGCGATTCCAAATCTGGTCGTCAATGGGTCGTCGGGGATCGCGGTCGGCATGGCGACGAACATTCCGCCGCACAATCTGCGCGAGGTGTCGAGCGCGATCATCCACCTCATCGATAATCCCGAGGCGACCGCCGCGGAACTTCGGCGCCTGGTGAAGGGACCGGATTTCCCGACGGGCGGCTACATCTATGGCCGAGCCGGCATCACCGACTATCAGGACACGGGACGTGGCCGCATCGTCATGCGCGCGCGCGCGGTGATCGAGGAGAAGGAGACGGCGAACAAGTCGCAGATCGTCGTCACCGAGATTCCGTACCAGGTGAATAAGGCTCGGCTCGTCGAGCAGATCGCCGATCTCGTTCGCGACAAGAAGCTCGAGGGGATCAGTGCTCTGCGCGACGAGTCCGACAAGGACGGCATGCGCATCGTCATCGAGCTCAAGCGCGATTCCATTCCGCGCGTGGTGCTCAATCAGCTGTACAAGCACACGACGATGCAGACGACGTTCGGCGTGATCATGCTGGCGCTGGTGCCGGACGCCAACACCAGGCAGCTCGTGCCGAAGGTGATGGCGCTCAAGGAGATTCTCGAGCACTTCATCAAGCACCGGCATGAAGTCGTCGTGCGCCTCACGGATTTCTTTCTGCAGTTGGTTTTTTATATATATCTCATTCTGGAAGGCCTCAAGATCGCCGTCGACAACATCGACGAGGTCATCAAGCTCATCCGGAAGGCGGAGGACACGCCACAGGCGAGCACGCGGCTGCAGACGCGCTTCAAGCTGAGCGAGCGGCAGGCTGAGGCGATTCTCAATATGCGCCTCGCCAAGCTCACCGGCCTCGAGATCGAGAAGCTGGAAGAGGAGCTGACCGAAGTGCGCGCGATGATCAAGGATCTGCGCGACATTCTCGCCTCGAAGACGCGCCGCATGAATCTCGTGAAGGATGAGCTGGCGGCGCTGGCGGCGAAGTTCGGCGACGAGCGCCGCACCGAGATCACGGGCGACCAGGGCGAGTTCACGATCGAGGATTTGATCGCCGAGGAGGACATGGTCATAACCGTGTCGCACTCGGGCTACATCAAGCGGACCTCGGTCTCGACATACAAGAAGCAGCGCCGCGGCGGACGCGGTCTGAGCGGGCAAGGACTGAAGGATGAAGATTTCGTCGAGCATTTGTTCATCGGCTCGACGCACGACTACATCCTCTTCTTCACCGACGACGGCCGCTGCTTCTGGCTCAAGGTGCACGAAATCCCGCAGGCGGGTCGCGCGACGAAGGGCAAGCCGGTCGTCAATTTGATCAACGTCAACACCGACACGACGATCAGAGCGATGGTGCCGGTGCGCGAGTTCAGTGACACGCAGTTCCTCATCTTCGCCACGAGAGACGGCACGGTGAAGAAGACGGCGCTGTCGCAGTACTCGAATCCGCGCGCCGCCGGCATCAAGGCGATCAAGATCGACGAGGGCGACGAGCTGATCGACGTGCAAGTGACGACCGGCACGAACGACATCGTGCTCGCCACCAAGCACGGTCTGTCGGTGCGCTTCCACGAAAGCGACGTGCGCGAGATGGGGCGCGACACCACGGGTGTGAAGGGCATCGAGCTCCGCGCCGAGGATCGCGTCGTCGGCATGGTAGTGCTCAAGCGCGATGCGACGCTCCTCGTCGTCACGGCGAAAGGGATGGGCAAGCTCACGCCGATCGACGAATATCGCGTGCAGCGGCGCGGCGGCATGGGCATCATCACCCTCAAGAGCACCGACCGGACCGGCGACGTGGTCGCGCTGAAGGAAGTGCTCCCTGATGACGAGCTCATGATGATCACCAAGCTCGGTATCGTGATCAGGATGCCCGTGAAGGGAATCCGAGTCAGCGGCCGCAACACGCAGGGGGTCAAGCTCGTCAACCTCGATGAAGGCGACGTGGTTTGCGATGTGGCGCGCGTGGTGATCGAGGACGAAGGCGAGGGATCGATCGAGGAGGGCGAAGAGCCGGTCGAGGTGCTCGACGAATAGCGCCCCTTCCGCCAAGCGTGCCGAGTTCGGGACAGCGCCCGTCCTCGGCGAGCGACAACGTGGCGGGGGGCGAGGAGCACGGCGTAACGCAACCGATTGTGCCGGGTGGAGTTGAGAAGCTTACGGCGTTGGGACTACGGCTTGCCCTTACAGGGGCGGGTCGGATCGCCGGCAACTTCGCGGAGGCTCTTCGATGAAACGGACGCTTCAGGCTATCGCGCTCATGACGGCGGTTGCCGCATGCTCGTACAACAAGCCGAACGTTGGAGTCTCGCCGTCGTCGGGCGGGCGGCTCCGCGCGCGTCTCTCGCCGGTCGCCAACGAGGGATGGTCCCGGGTCCGCTTCGATGTGAGCCGGCCGGCGTACGTGGCGGTTTTCGAGATCGCGCCCGGTCGCGGCGTATCCTTGCTCTTCCCAATGTCGCACGAGGACGCTGAATCGCCGTTCGTCGGCGGCGCGTCGTATCTGCTATACGACACGCCGGGCCGCTGGTACTACCAGAGCGACTTCGCGCCGTCGGGGGACGTGCCATCCTATCGACTGCTGATCGCATCGGACCGGCCGCTCGGCATCGCGCGATACCTCACCTCACCGGGCCAGCTGCGCGCCGATCTGGGCTTCCAGACGTTCGCGAGCACCGATCCGTATCGCACCATGGATCAGCTCCTCGAGCTCGTTTTGCCGGGCGAGCCGGAAGACTCCTGGACGACCGACCTCGATGTGATCTGGCGCTCGAACCGCTATCGCAACGCAGACTCCGATCTGTTGCTCGTTCGCTGCTTCAACGGACACGAGCTGTTCGTTCCCTATGACTACCCGTATCGCGGTTGCCCGGGTGATGGCCGCAGTTGGGTCTACAACACCGGGAATTCCGGATACGTGCCAGGCATTCCAAACACCGGCCCGAAGGCGCCATTGCGTCCAAAGCAGCCGTCGGACACGACAGGGAGTGGTGGCAAGCCGGTGACGCCTGAGAATCCGGTCACGCGTCGCCGCATCCCGACGGAGGCTCCCGGAGTGCCGCTGATCATGCCGCCGTCGGAGGCGCCGACGCGCCGCCTGCTGCCGGCGGATGTGCCGGATCGCAATCCGCGTGGCAAGCCAGCCTCGGCCGACGGACCGAGCATCGGCGGCAGCGGCAACGGGTATCGCGCGCGTACCTTCGAGAGCCCGGATCATGTTGAGGCGCCGGGCGCGGGTAGCGAGACGCGTCGCGCCGAGCCGCGGTCCGAGCCGCCGCGCATAGAGCCGCGCGTCATTCCGCCACCTCCGCCCACACTGCCGCCGCCGCCTCCTCCGCCGCCAGCGCCACCATCATCGAAGCTCGATCCGGCGAGTCCCGGCAAGCCGACGGCATAGCCATTCCTGGATGTGACGCGGGGCCAGTCGATGCGACGGGCTCCGCGTGCATCAGAAAGTGGCGTCCATCAGAACTTCAACGACACGCCCGCGATCGACTGCTTCGACATCACCAAGTGATGCGACGGTGCGGACGGGTCGATCTGGCCCAGTGCGCTTCCTTTTTGCACGAGCATGTCGAAACCCGCGCCCAGCGCAGTGAGTGCGCAGGTGACCGGCGTCCGCACGGTGGACGATGTGGATCGCTGTGGGCACGGCGTCGAGGCCGCCGTGTCGTCGAATGCGGCGCGCCCGGCGATGATCTGCTGCGCGTCGACGGTGCTACTCGAGAAGATCAGCAGACCGCCGAGCAGTCCGCCGCGCGACGCGCTCGAGAAGGTGACGTCGGCGTCGGTGAGAAACACCGAGATCATCTCGTAGTTCGGAGCGCCCCGCCATAGCACGATCTGCCATACGCGAAACGCATCGGGGAAACCCGCCATGCCGAAGTGCGTCGACTCGAAGCCGAGCGCAACCGCGTGAAAGGTCTGCGGCGAGCCATCGATGGCGACGGAGACTTGGGACGCCGAGGCGAGTCCGTAGAAAAATCCGCTGGCGGCGGTCGAGAAGGCGGATGCGCGACCCATGTTGCCGGCCGCGGATGCGGCGACGGCGACGCTGTCGAGCAGCATCACGTCGGAGGAGAGTCGAGCAGGGCCGGTCGAGTCGGAGCAGGCCGACATCAGTGCGGCCGCGCCGACAAGCGGCAGGATGAAGCGTGCGCGATGCATGGCGCGGGTCTCCAGAGAGGCGAAATGTCCAACAGGCCGTCCCTGGCCGCGTATTGTGGGAGCGATGTTGCTATCGCGCGCATCAATCGTCAAGGCCCGCGCCGCTCCGACCGATCGATACCGCGCGATCGTAGGCTAGCGCGAACGCTCCATTCCGCCACACCATTCACTCATGACGGCACGCGTGCTCATCGCGGACGAAGACGGCGCTTTTCTCGCCGACGCGGCGCCGCAGATCGGGCTCCGCGGATATGAGTTGTCCTGGGCCGCGAACCCGCCTGATCTGCCGCGCCGTGCCTTGGCGGACATTCCCGAGATGCTGCTGCTCGACGCGCGGCTCGCCGTCGCGAGCGATCGCGCGCTCCTCAAAGAGTTGCGCGCCGCTGAAGCGTGGCGCGATACCGCCATCATCGTCGTCGCCCCCGAAGCGCCCGACGGATCGCTGGCGCAGTTGCTCGAGCTTGGCGTTGCGGACGTCGCCACACGGCGCGACGTCGATGAGATTCTCGTCAGGCTCGATACGCAGGAGAGTGCGCGTCGCGAGCTCCTCCGCACGCGAGAAGCGCTGCGCGGTGCCGCGACCGCTCTCAAGCGCGCGCGCGACGAGGCCGAGAGCCGGCGCAAGCTCGTCGACATCCTGCACGAGGTGGCGGGAGACTTCTCGCCGGAAGAGCTCTTTCACGTATTGGTGCGCCGTGTCGCGCTGGCGCTGAGCATCTCGCACTGCTCGCTCATTCTCGCGCGCGATGGTGACGACAGCGGCGTAGTGGCGACGGCGTTCGAGAATCCGGCGCTCAACAATCTGGAGATTAGTCTCGACCGGTACCCGGAAATTCGCGCCGCGCTCGCCACCAACGAGCCCGTGCTGATCGAGGACGTCGGTCACAGCGCACTCTACGCCACGGTTCGGCAGGAGTGGGCAGCGAGCGGATTCACGGTGCCGATTCATTCCGTCATCGCGCTGCCGTTCACGCTCGATGCACGACGCTCGGGCGTCTTCTTTCTGCGCACGCTGCGCGGCGAAGCGCCGCTCACGCGAAGCGATGTTGAGTTCGCCGAGAGCGTCGTGCGCGCGGCCGTCGGCGCGCTCAGG
Organism: Gemmatimonadota bacterium; assembly: GCA_030948535.1. Taxonomy (GTDB): domain Bacteria; phylum Gemmatimonadota; class Gemmatimonadetes; order Gemmatimonadales; family Gemmatimonadaceae; genus JALZAE01. Next base: position 6,488 of record JALZAE010000512.1, read on the forward strand.
CGCTCACAAGCGATCGAGTCCACGCGCGCCGACCGAGAGC
>JALZAE010000514.1 GCA_030948535.1 Gemmatimonadota bacterium
GTACTCGGCGATCTGCGCCGCCGACGAGATCGTGCCGGGAAGCACGCGAAGCGCGATCGTGAACGGGATGCCAGTGCTCTTGGCGAACGTGGATGGGGAGCTCTATGCCGTTCGCAACGCGTGCGGCGATGGTCCACTCCCACTCGACTACAGCACCCTCGACGGCGCGGAGCTCACCTGCAGCTGGCATCGCTGCCGCTATGACATTCGCACGGGTCACAGGCTCGACTATCCGAATGCATCGCAGGACGAGCAGCTCGTGATCTATCCCGTACGCGTTCGAGACGGCATGATCGAGGTCGTCGTCGGCACCGCGCCGGCGAGCGCGCGCGCGGCTGGTTCCTGATGCGCACCCTCATCGCCGGATTCGGCAACATCCTGCGCGGCGACGACGGCTTTGGCGTCGAGGTGCTCCGTCGCCTCGGTGAGCGCGGGATGGCGAGCGACTCGATCGAGCTGCTCGATGTCGGCACCGGCGGCATTCGCCTCGCACAGGAGCTGACGACGGCGTACGACCGGCTCATCATCATCGACGCGACGACTCGGGGCGGTGCGCCAGGCACCGTCTACACCTTGGCTATCGACGACGTGCAGGCCGCGCGCGAGATTGACATGCACACCACGATTCCGTCGAGCGCCCTATCAGTCGCGAAGGCGCTGGGCCCACTGCCCCGAGAGATCTTCTTCGTCGGCTGCGAGCCGCTCGAGGTGGACGAGTTCGCGATCGGGCTTTCTCCCATGGTGAGCGAGGCCGCGGATGTCGCAGTGCAACGAATCGACGAGCTCGTGAGGGCGCGCGTCTGGCAACCGGGAGGTGCCGATGACTGATGAACAGCCGGGCGACGATATCGCGCGCCGCGACGAGCTACTCGAGCTTCTCTACTGGCTCGAGGGCGAGGGCTTTCACGGGAACGCCACGCTCGACGGAATCGTGCGATTCGTCGCGCATCCGGAGGCGCAAATACGTCGAACGCTCGAAGGTCTGGCCGAACGCGGCGACGTGCTACTGCACGCCGAGAGTCGCGAGTATCGATTGACCGAGCCGGGCCGGCGCGAAGCAGCGCGCCGCTTCGCCGCCGAGTTCGCGCCGCTGCTCGGTCAAGGGCACGGCGAGTGCAGCGATCCGAATTGCGACTGTCACGAGAACCCAGGCGCGGCGGCCGAGTGTCACGCCGCGCGCGCTCACCAAGGACACCAGCACTGATGAATTTCTGATGCGACTCGCCATTGCAGGAAAGGGCGGCACGGGCAAGACCACGATCGCGGGGACGCTGGCGCGCGTGCTCGCGCAGCGCGGCCGCAAAGTCATCGCGATCGATGCCGATACGAATCCGAATCTGGCGACGACGCTGGGCGTACCGGTTGAGCAGGTGCAGAGCATCGCCGCGCTGCCGCGAAATCTGATGCAGCGCCAGACCGCCGAGGATGGCTCGACGAAGGTGGTTTTCACCGCGTCGCCCGCGGATGTGCTCGAGCGCTTCGGCACTCGCGCGCCCGACGGCGTCCAGCTTCTGATGATGGGCAAGGTCGATCATGGCGGGGCTGGCTGACTCTGCTCCGCCCACGCCACGGTCCGTGGCTTACTCGGAGAGATCGTTCAGAACAGCAGCGACGACAGCGACATCATCGTCGACATGGAGGCCGGCCTGGAGCATCTCTCGCGCGGGACCGGCCGCCATCTCTCGCGCTTTGTCGCGGTGCTCGAACCGTACTATCGCTCGATGGAAACCGCGCGGCGGGTCGTCTTGCTGGCGCGCGAGCTGGGCATCGAAGATGTCGTCGCGCTCTCGAACAAGGTCCGCGACGACGCGGACCGCCGCGCGATCGCCGAATTCTGCCACGCGCATGAGATGCGACTCGTGGGCGAGATCCCCTACGATCCGAGCTTGATCGAGACCGAGCGTCGCGGCGATGCGCCCATCGAGCAACGTCCGCAGGGCGAGGCGGTCACCGCGATCCGCGAGCTCGTTGATGTTCTGGCGTAAAGGAGCGCGTATCGCGTCACAGGCGGCAGCGCTCGCCGCGTCGATCGCGATTACCGCTTCACGCGCTCCCTCGCAGTCGAGCTCCAAGCCTTCGTCCACGATCGTCGCCGTCACGGGAACCGATCCGGCGCATCTCAACTCCGCGATCACCACCGCCGGCGGCGTGCACACGATCGCCGGCTCCCTCTACGATGGGTTGGTCGAGCTCGACTCCGCCGGCCGGCCGCTGCCAGGACTTGCGGAGCGGTGGGATGTCACCGACGGCGGACGCACCTACGTCTTTCACCTGCGCCGCGGCGTTCTCTGGCACGACGGCGTTCCGTTCACGGCGCGGGACGTGACGTACACCTTCACGGCGATGCTGCTCAAGTACTCGGCGCGCGCAAAGGCCGGTTTGGAGCCGGCCCTCTCCAGGATTGATGCGCCCGATGACTCGACGGTGATTTTCCGATTCAAGCAAACGTATGCGCCGCTGCTCAGGCGCCTGACCGTCGATGAGACGCCCATTCTTCCGCGCCATCTCTACGAGGGGACGGATCCCCTCACGAATCCGCACAATGCGAGTCCGGTGGGGACGGGTCCCTACCGCTTCGTGGAATGGGTGCGGGGCGACCGCATCGTGTTCGCGCGCAACCCGCGCTACTTCGTTCGCGGCCGTCCGCGGATCG
>JALZAE010000519.1 GCA_030948535.1 Gemmatimonadota bacterium
TCCTCGCCAAGCACCGGATAGCTCGGTGGAATTGGCACGCCGCAGGCGCGCGATGCGAGATGCGAGTACTCGGGCAAGGCGCTCAAATCGTGTTTGTGCGTGCCGAGCATCTTGAGGTTGATCAGCAACAGATCCATCTCGGCATTGCCGACACGCTCGCCCATACCCAATGCCGTGGCGTGCACGCGATCGGCGCCGGCCTCAATCGCTGAAAGACAGTTCGCCAGCCCGAGTCCGCGATCGCGGTGGCCGTGCCAATCGAGCTTCACATCCTCGCCGCTCGGCACGATGATCGCCTCGCGCACCCAGCGCAGGAGGCGGTACACGCCGAGGGGCGTAGCGTGCCCAACGGTGTCGGCGACGCAAATGCGGCGCGCGCCCCAGCGGATCGCATTGCCGTAGAGCGCTTGCAGTGTGTCGGGCGCCGCGCGTGTGGTGTCCTCGGTGACGAACATGACGGGCAGACCCTCGCGCACCGCGAAGGTGACCGCCTCTTCACTTACGCGAAGCATCTTGTCCAGGGTCCAATCCTCGGCGTACTGGCGAATCGGCGACGAGCCGATGAACGTCGCCGCCTCGATCGGGATGCCCGCCTGCTGCGAGATGCGAACGACGGGCTCGACGTCGGCGATAGTCGTGCGCGCGGCACAGTTCGCAGCGATCGGGATTTTGGACAACGCGATTTCGCGCGCCAGCGCGAGCGTGTGCTCGACCGCGCGCGGACCGGCGCCTGGCAGACCGATGTCGGCAGCCGCGATGCCGAGCTTGGCCATGAGATGCAGCAACTTCTTCTTGTCGTCGATCTCGGGATCGGTTACCGACGGGCACTGCAGTCCATCGCGCAGCGTCTCGTCGTTGAGCTCGACACTGGCGTGCGCCCAGTCGAAGGAGCTTTCTCCCGCGTTCCAATCGTGAATGAGGTCGCGTTCTTCCATAGAGCGAAATGTAGGGGAGTGCGCGATGCCCTTGCAAATCGCGACTAGTGCTTTCAATTGCATCACATGGCCGCCGCCTCGCCACTTCGCTCGCTCTGGCATCATCGCGCCCTTTATGGGGCGCGGCGCCGCCTCATCGAGAACGACGCCGCGACCTTGGCCGCGCAGGTGGAGCTGACCGAGATTGCCGCGCCGACCGGCGAAGAAGAGCGGCGCGGCGCGTGGGTCGCCGAGCGCTTCCACCTGCTCGGACTCGACCGTGTGCACATCGATAGCGCGGGGAACGTGATCGGCACGCGCCGCGGATCATCGGACGAGGCTCCTGTCGTGATCTGCGCGCATCTGGACACCGTGTTTCCACGAGACGTCATCGTGCGCGTTCGCCGCGACGGCGACCGGCTGGTGGCGCCCGGCATCGGTGACAACGGCCGCGGCCTCGCCGCGATGCTGGCGCTCGCCGAGGTCATCGACGGCCGAAATCTTCGGACGCGTGCACCCGTCTCATTTGTCGCCACGGTTGGAGAAGAAGGACGCGGCGATCTTCGCGGGGCGAAGCACGTGTTTGCGGGTGACGTCGGCGGAGCGTCCGCGGCGATCGCCCTCGATGGCGCTGGTGACGAGCGGATCGTGCATCGCGCGCTCGGATCGCGCCGCTATCGCATCGCGTACTACGGCGTGGGTGGCCACAGCTGGACCGCGTTCGGCGTGCCGAATGCCGTGCACGCGGCCGCCCTCGCCGCCGCGAGAATCGCGCGGATTCCGCTGCCATCGGAGCCGCGCACGACACTCTCCGTCGGCCGGATCGGCGGCGGCATCAGCGTGAACGCGATTCCAGATGAGGCGTGGCTCGAGGTCGATCTTCGATCGACGTCGACGGCGGTCATCGACCGCCTCGATCGCGAGGTGCGCGCCGCCGCGCGCGCCGCAGAGGTCGAAGAGAGCGACCGTCGCATTCGCGGCGCGCCGGCGCTCTCGCTGACGATCGGGACGATTGGCGATCGTCCGAATGGCGAGACGCCGGTAGAGCATCCGCTCGTCGTACTGGCCATGGAGGCGACTCGGCTCGTCGGTCGCGATCCCGAGCTCGCCACGGCGTCCACCGATGCCAACGTGCCCATCAGTCGCGGCATCCCGGCGATCGCCATCGGCGCCGGCGGCCGCGGCGGTGATGCGCACACGCAAGGCGAGTGGTTCGAGAACACCGACGGCGCGCTGGGTCTCGCGCGCGCGCTCGGCATCGTGGTCGGAGCGGCCGGACTCCACTAGGGCGAGGGATTTTTCCCTCAGCTTTCGTCGCGGACCTCTGAGTTGTCGGCGACGGTCACGTTGCCCTGCACGCCCTCGATGATCACTTCGCGTCCGATCAGCGACTTGCTGAGGGACGAGCGCGCGATCGTCGACTTCTTCCCAATGATCGTGTCGCGCAGCGTCGACCCTTCGATCACCGAGCCCGCTCCAATTGACACGTTCGGTCCGATGGTCGCGTGCGTGAGCGTCACGTCATCTTCGATGTAGACCGGATCGACGATGGTGGTCCCTTCAGGCAATGACGCCGGCTTCCGCGCGCGCCCCTTCTCGAGCATCACGCGATTCGTGTCGAGCAGCGTGTCGAGCTTGCCCGCATCGTACCACCCTTCGACGTCGATCACTTTGATCTTCGCGCCCTTGTCGATCATGTACTGGAAGGCGTCGGTGAGATAGTACTCGCCTTTGTTCGGCGGCTCCTTCATGACGAAGTCGATCCCCTCGTACAGCAGCTTCCAGTTCTTGATGTAGTACAGCCCGATGTTGGCGCGCTTGCTGATCGGTGTCGAGGGCTTCTCGATGATCTTCGTCATGTTGCCCGCCACGTCCGTCACCACGACGCCGAAGCGCTGGTAGTCCTCGACCTCCTTCACCCAGATGATCCCGTCCGCCTCGGTTGTATTGATGACCCCGAGATCGGTGTCGAAGATCGTGTCGACGAAGATGATCAACACCGGCTGATCGACGTACGGCCGGGCCAACTCGACGGCGCTCGCCGTCCCGTTTTGCACCTGCTGCTCGATGAACACCGACGGAAAGTCATACGTCGACTTCACGTACTCCTCGACTTTCTCCTTCAGGTGGCCGGTGATGTAGACGATCTGCTCGACGCCGCCGAGCGATTTGAGGTCGTCGAGGATGTACGCCATCACCGGCTTGCCGGCGACCTCGAGCATCGGTTTGGGCGTGACGTGCGTGAGCGGCCGGAGACGTGTTCCTTTGCCGGCGAGCGGTATGATGACTTTCATTCGGGAGATGTCAGGAGTCAGATGTCAGATGTCGATGCAACCGCGAACCTTCGACCGCGAAACTTTACCGATCACGCATCACGGAGCGTTCGTTCCCTCTCTTCCGTAGCGGTCTTTCAGTCGCACGACGTCGTCGACTTCGGGTGTCGCCACCTCGAGGACGTCGCAATCGGTCACGGCTTCCATTGAATGAATCGTGCCCGGTGTGATGCGAAAGCTCTCGCCGACGCGCAGATGCATGTCGCGCAACTCGCCGCCCTGCGACACCCAGTAGATGAGATGACCGGAGAGCAGAAAGACGGTCTCGTCTTTCTTGTTGTGGTATTGATCCGACAACCGCTCGCCCGCCTTGATGTGCAGGATCTTCCCCACGTAACGGTCGGTCTGAGCCCAAACGATTTCATGACCCCAAGGTTTTGGAACATGGCGCTGCGCAACGCGACCGGAGCTTTCGGGATGGTTGGACATGGCGCGAAAGGTCGCCCCTGCTAACCGCGGTTACAACCGAAAACCTCAGTTCCCCACACCCCCACCCCCGACATCCCACACCTTGCTGCTCAGGCACCGATCCTGCCTTGGGACAGCACCATGCTCCTCGCACCGCGCTTTCTGCCGCGACTCGCCGCCACGGTCGGACTGTTCACGCGCTACGGCCTGCGCGACCTCGCCGCCCGCCAGGGATTTCAGGCGATCGTGCCCGAGGAGTTCGAGGCCACGGACGGCGACGCGTCGGACATCGCCGCGCGCGCCACGGCGTTTCGAAAGCGCCTCGTCGAGCTCGGGCCGGCGTACATCAAACTCGGTCAGGTTCTGTCGACGCGACCCGATCTGATCCCCGAGCCGTACATCCGGGAGCTCGAGCATTTGCAAGATGATGTCGGTGCTATTCCGCTGGCCGACGTCGAGACGGTGATCGAAGAGCAGCTCGGCGCGCGGATCAGCAAGCTGTTCAGCTCCTTCGATCCCGATCCGATCGGGACCGCGAGCCTCGGTCAGGTGCACGGCGCGCAGCTGCGCGATGGACGCAACGTCGTCGTGAAGGTGCAGCGCCCCGGCATCCGCGATCCCCTCGCCGCGGACATGGAGTTCTTCCGCGAGTTTGCGAAGTTCCTCACCGAGCACACGCACGCTGGGGAGCGCATCGACATGCTCGGGGTCGTGCAACAGCTCGAGCGCGCGCTCGCCGATGAGCTGGACTATCGCATCGAGGCGCGCAACGCGATGTCGTTCCGCCGCTCGCTCGCGGGATTTCCGCACCTGCTCATCCCGCGCATCATCGAGGCGTACACCGCCGAGCGCGTTCTGACGAGCGAGCGCATTTATGGCGTGAAGATCGATTCGGTGCCCCCCGTGGCGAGGATCGAGCACGACTTCACGGTGTTGGCCGACGAGTTTGCCAAGGCCTACCTCAAACAGATCACCATCGACGGGCATTTTCACGCCGATCCACATCCCGGCAACGTCTTCATCGTGCTGCCGGGCCGCGACAATCCATCCACGCCCGCCGAGCTCGTCGCGGCCGACCGCCGCACCACTGAGCGGCCGGCAACGACCCCGCTGAGCAAGATCGAGCAGGAGGCGCGGGCTAAAGTCGAGACCGCACCGCCCGACGATGCAGTGCGCCTGGCGCTGATCGACTTCGGCATGACCGCGCATCTGTCGAACTCGTTGCGCGAAGGCATCGTCCGACTGTTGCTCGACCTCGCCGACAATCGCGGCGATGCCGCGGCCGACACGCTCGTGCAGCTCGGACAGCCGACGGATGAGTTCGATCGCGCCGCGTACGTGCGGGATGTGGCCTCGCTCGTCAGTCGCAACTACGATCGCGCGGTCGGGGAGATCAAGGCGGGCACGCTGATCTATGAGCTCCTCAATGCCTCGTACCAGCGCGGACTGGTGCTACCGGCGGAGCTGACCTTGCTCGCCAAGGCGCTCTTCAATCTCGACGCCGTCTGCCGCGCCCTCGACCCGACGTACGCTCCCTTCGCCGCCATCAAGGAGTACGGCAACCGCATCGCGTCGGAGCGCGCCAAGCGCGAGATGTCGATGAGCCGGCTCTACCAGATGGTGTCGCAGACGACCGATCTCCTCAACAACCTTCCCCGGCGCATCGATCAGATCACCGCGAAGATGGCGGCCGACGAGTTCGCCTTCCGGCTCGACACGCCGCAGCTCCCGCTCCTCCTCCAAGGACTACAGAAGGTTGCGAATCGCATCTTCTCGGGCCTCGTGCTCTGCGGCCTCTTCATCGCCAGCGCGATGCTGCTCACCGTTCATCCCGCGCTCGGCACCGCCGGTTTCGTCATCGCCGCCGCGATCGGACTCTGGATGGTCATCAGCATCTTGGTGACCGACCGGAACACGCAAAAGAAATAGCCGCTGCTCACCACAATTCGTTCAGCGATATCGTCCATCGAAACTGGCTTTGCGCGAGCTTGGCGAGATCACGTCCTACCGCGAGCGCGGGCTGACGTACCCAGATCGGGAATTCGGCGCGCACGTGGACGTCCCGGTCGTACAGCGTCCCGCGGAGGGCGATCCCGACGCCGGCGTCCGCGGGCGTGATACGCACCGATCCGCTTTCCCCCAACCGCGCGCGCATCGGCGTGCCGACGTCGCCGAACACCGATAGCCAGATGCGCAGTGCGGCCACTCCCTGGCTCTTCCCGATCAGGTCGACCAGCGCGCGCGCCACCTCGACATTTGCGCTCGCGCCGACGTCATCGCTCAGCCGTAACAGCGGCGAGTAGCCGCGCAGCGCGAAGCCGCCGAGCGCGGTGTAGTGGATGTCGCGCTCGTTGTCTGGCGAGAAGGGCGATCCCGTCGGGCGGAGTAGATGGTTCGAGAACGTCTCGGTGAGATCGAGCGCCGACAACCCGACCGAGCGCTGCAGCGGCGAGTCCCACGCGCCCGCGACGAACACGCGCGTGAAGAGCGCGGTCGACCCGTCATCGGTCAGGGCCGTCAACTTCTTCAGCTCGAGCTCGGCCCGCCGCAGAAAGTGTCCGCCGACTTCGTCGACGTGTTGGCCCGCCAGGTACCCGCCCATCGCCAACGCTCTAACCGACGGCGACGTCGCGCTGAGACCGCTGCGCCAGGTGAGCTCGCCGCTGGCGTCGGCCGTTGCCACATCGGTGAATCGACGGAAGTCGAGCCACTTGCTCTCATAGGGAAAACTCGCCGTCAGCGCGAGCGCGTGTGCGATGCGCGATCCCCCCGCGAGTGGATGCGGGCTGTCATCCCACGTACGATGCACGTCGCCCTTCGCGATGCCGTCGAGGGCGGCGAGTCCCCAACCGAAACCCATCACCGGCGTGGCGCTCCACCACATCCGCGGATTCTCGACGCGCATCCACCCCTGCAATCGCGTGAACGAATTCGCCCGCGCATCAGTCGCACCCGCGCCCGTGTATCGCGCCGAGCGCAACGCGTACGCCAGGCCTCCTTCGACGCGGTCGACGCTGCCGAGATAGTTTGACCGCGTACGCAAGCCGACGTTGAGCCCGCCGGTCGAGCTGTACCACGCCAGCGGCGTCACCGCGATGATCTGCCGGTCTCGGTCGGCCTGCTCGAGAAACGGCCAGTCGAACACGAATTGCTGCACGCGCGCATCGTAGAAGAGCCGGCGATTCCCTACGTCGTTCCGCCGATCCCAATCTTCCGTCGTTCGCAGCGGATCGAGTCGCACCTCTTGCGGCTCTTCGCTCGTGCGAACCTCCACCCACTGATCGTCGAGCAGCGCGTCGGCTCGCACGATCGTCCAGCCGGCGCTCGTCCGCACACCGAGCGGCATGGG
>JALZAE010000549.1 GCA_030948535.1 Gemmatimonadota bacterium
GCCATTGGCCGCGAGCGGTCAATCGAAGCCGCCGGCGTCAAGCGTCCACCATGGCCACGACGATTCCCCAACCCGCGTTCGCCCCCTCGCCGAACATCGCTCGGATGCGAGAATCGGCGACGATCGCCGTCTCGGCGCGCGCCAAGGCGCTGCGAGCGGCGGGCCGCAACATCATCGATCTCGGGGCCGGCGAGCCGGACTTCGATACGCCCGAATTCATTCGCGACGCGGCGAAGCGGGCGATCGATGCCGGGGCGACGCGCTACACGATTACGGAAGGGATCCTGCCGTTGCGCGAGGCCATCGCCGCGCACGTGAACGAAGTGTATTCCGGGCCCGACCGCGCGGCCGCCGGCGATGTCGTCGTCTCGACGGGGTCGAAGCAAGCGCTGTTCAACGCCTGCTTCGTACTCTTCGGCGCGGGCGACGAGGTGCTGATCCCGACGCCAAGCTGGACGAGCTACTACGAGATAGTGTCGCTCGCCCGCGCGACGCCGGTCGCGGTGCTGGGCGATCCAGCAAACGGACTCAAGGTCGTTGCCGGTGCGCTCGAGCGCGCGGCGACCACGCGCACGCGTGGCATCATGCTGAACTCGCCCTGTAATCCGACCGGCGCGGTGTACTCGCGCGATGAGCTCGACGCCATCGTCACGCTGGCGACGGAGCGCGGTTGGTGGCTGATCAGCGATCAGATCTATCAACGCATCTCGTACGACGGTCCGGCGCCCGAGCCGCTCGATGTCGCGAGATCGCGCGAGAGACTGATCGTGGTCGACGGTGTGGCCAAGGCATACGCGATGACCGGCTGGCGGATCGGTTGGGCGACCGCACCTCGCGCCGTAGCGGCATCGATGGCCGCGCTGCAATCGCACACGACGAGAAACCCAGCGGCGGTGTCGCAGCAAGCCGCGCTCGCCGCACTCACCGAGAGGACGAAGGCGGACGCCGCCGTCACCGCGATGGTAAGCGAGTTCCGAGTGCGCCGGGACATGGCGCTGGAGATTCTGCGCGAAGAGCCGCGCCTGCCGTTCGTGCATCCGGAGGGCGCCTTCTATCTCTTCTGCGACGTGTCCGCGACCGGCTCGGGCGACAACATCGGCGGCGCCTTCGCCCAACGTCTCCTGGATGAGCGCGGCATCGCGATCGTGCCGGGCTCGGCGTTTCACACGCCGGGATGGGTGCGCATGTCGTACGCGGCGCCGCGCGAGCACGTCGCCGGCGGCGCGCGCGCCATCGTCGACGGATTTCGCGCATCTCTTCGCTAGTTCGCGCCGCTCCAGCATCTAGGCCAAAGGTTCGCAACGATGCTGCTGATCGGGCCGATCGGGCAGATCGAGGCATGGACTGACAACGCGTCCCCAACAAAAGGTTGACTACTTTTCCCAAAGACGTTGAGAGGAGACTTCGCTCGTTGCTCTCGCCTCAAACCGAGCGATTCGCCCGATGCGCCCGATTCGCCTGATTCGCGGCATCGTTGCGAACCTTCGACTGAGATGCCCGAATCCCCGGGTCGTGTAGTTGTGCTACAGCACTTCAGCTATGTTAGCCCCATGCGTGGATCGCCACTGAGGAAGCGAGCGTGAACGTTGCGGTGCAGCTGGAGCCGGCCGATGGTGCGCCGGCTGAGGTCGAGTTCCGTTGGGATACGGACACCGACATTCTCACGGCGCGGCTTCGCAACGGGCCGCACGGGCAAGGGATGTCCGGCTCGGTCGAGCTCAGCGGCGCAGACGGCTCGTGGGTCATCCTCGATGTCAAAGCGGGGAGTATCGCCGGCGTCGAAGTCGCGGTATGGCCAGAGGTGCGCAAAGTGCCGACGCTCTCGCCGCCCCCCGAGATCGACGACGCGCGCGTCGTCGTGCCGGAGCGCCGCTCCCAGCCGGGCATCGCGCTCTTGAGTGTCGACACAAAACTGCACGCCGACGCCGATGAAGCCGAGCGCACGATCCACTTCACGCTCGACGGAAGCCGGGCGGGGCGCACGGTGCGCATCGCGCGCGATGTGCTACTCGATCTCGACGACGAGAGCGTCGTGACGGGTCTCTGGCTGCTCAACGTCCCGCCCTTTCCGACCGCGGAGTGACTGGACCGTGATAACCACGATCGTTCTGATCAAGTGCGAGCCCAAGCACATTCCACAGTGCGCGCGCCAGCTCGCGGGCATCGAAGGCGTGATCGAGGTCTACTCCGTCTCCGGAGAATGGGATCTCGTCGCCATCGTAAAAGTCGCCGAGTACGAGCAGATCGCCGAGGTCGTCACCGAGCAGTTCACGCAAGTGCCGGGGATTCAGCGAACGCAGACTCTGACTGCGTTCCGCGCCTACTCCAAGAAAGATCTCGAGCAGGCGTGGGACATCGGGTTGGAGTGAGCACGACGGGCGACACCACTCCGATGCATCGGGACATTCGCGCCGCGCTCCGGCTGGTGATGCGGCGCGCGCCGGGCGCACGCGCTGTGTTGGGCGCGGCACCGCTGGAGCGCATGGGCGGCGGCGAGGAGCGTCCCACGCTGGTCGATGCGAAGTGCGTCGAGGGCACGCGAGTGCGCGCCCACGTGGTGCCCGGCGATCCGCACTCCGACTTCGCCGCCTTTCTCGACGGCACGCAGCACAGCGAGCACGTGGAGCAAATCGGTCGCGCACCAATCGTCTGGGGCAAAATCGCCGCCGGCATCCGCGTACGCGCCGACCGCAAGCTTCGCAGCTGGCACGACCCGATCGTCGAGACGCGCGCCTACGTGCCGAAGGCGTACCTCGCGCCCGAGATTCTGGCGAGCCTCATCGCCGAGCTGGGCGAGGACGCCGTCCGCGATACCTCCGCTCCGGATTCGGACGGCGTCATTCCGGCGGCGCATCCGGTGCTGCTCCTCGAGCGGGCGAAGTACGCCGTGTCTAACGATCGCGATCGCGCGGAGCGAGCGCTGGCCGAGCGTTGGTGTGCGGAGGAGCAACGTCCACTGTTCATCGACGGCGGCATCGGTGGAAGCGACATCGTGGCGAAGGCGGCGTGCGCGATCGGCGTCATCAAGAGTCATCGCACGCTGTACGTCGACGGCGATGCGATCGACATCGTCTTCGCGCTAAAAAAGGGGGAGCGCACGAGCGTGATCTCCGTCGCGTCTCGGAAGAGACCGCCGCTGCATAGTTGGTATCTGCGGCTCCGCGATCCTGCCGGTCACGATCCGCTCTGGGGCGTGGTGCGCGTCGAGGTAGCCAAGAGCGCCAAGGTCACGGGGCGCGCCGACGAAGTGTCGCGCTGGGTGCTGACCGAAACGGCGCCCAATGCGATGCCCGACGCGCGCTGGGACAAGATGTCGTACGGGATTCGGAACGCTGAGGAGTTTTTGCGAGCGCTCTAACGGGGCATCGGGCCTCGGGCGTCGGGCGTCGGGCGTCGGGCGTGTGGTCATCGAGGT
>JALZAE010000550.1 GCA_030948535.1 Gemmatimonadota bacterium
CTGAAGATTCGCGCCGACAAGACGGCCGACGAGCGCTATCCCGCGGCGATGATTCGCATTCGTCGCCTCATCAATGAGATTCCCGACGGATTGCTCGAGCTGCAATTGTCGCTCTTCCTCGAGCGCGCGGTACTCTCGAAATGGGATGGTCACGAGCCCGAGCGGATGCGCGTGAATCTGCTCACCCTTCACTCCACGAAGGGGCTCGAGTTCTCCCGCATCTACGTCGTCGGCGCGGAGGATGCGCAATTGCCCGGCGGCTCACCGAACAGTGGAGCGAAGCCCGAAGAGATCGAGGAAGCGCGACGCCTGCTCTACGTCGGCATGACGCGCACGATCGATCGTCTCATCCTCACGCACTCCGTGACGCGCGGAGGGAAGCCGAGCGGTGGGCACAAGTTCCTCGACGAGATGGGGCTCCCGCTGCAGGCGCCGCCCTGAGCGCTACGGCTGCAGTGGTAGTCCGAGCGGCACGAATCGGCCGGCGTCGATCTCGCCGCCGCGCACCGTGTACACGGTGATTCCCGAGGGGAAGCGCCTCCCGGCCATGCGCGATGGCCCGACGACCGCCGCGCTCTGCTCGAAGCGCGTCCGCACGCCTTCGACCTCGTAAACGATTCGCTCGGCGATGTGGATGTGCGCGCCGAGCGCGAGCACGTGGCGGTGGGCGCGCAGCAGCGTGGGCGCCGGCGGATCCTCGGTGTATCCGGCGAGATCGTTGTGTGCCGATACCAGCGGAATGTGGTTGAAGGTCACGATCGGCATCGCCGCCGGCACGTGCGCCAGATCTCGCTCGAGCCACGCGAGCTGTAGGCTGTCGACGTGACCGTAGTACGCCGTGTCGTCGACAAGGGAGCGAAGTCGCTTCGTTCGCTCGAGGCTTGCCGGAGCGATGTGCGTGTCGGAAGCGTGGACGAAGGTGAACATCGTCGTCTTCGGCACCGGCGCGAGCGCGAATGCCACCGGCGCCGCGCCATCGCCGACGTGGCGCCAGAATGCGCCGACCGACCGGTAGCCATCCGGCACCGAGACGAAGACGATGCCGTTGGCGCCGCGCGGAAGATGAAACGCGCCTGCCGAATCGCTGACGACGATCGCGTCCTGATTCGAGATCATCACGCCGCCGAGGGCCCGCTCGCCCGCATCGTGCGCGCCGTTGCCGTTGCGATCGACGAAGACGACGCCGCGCACGTCGGACTGCTGGGCGCGGCAGATCGCCACAGGGGAAAACGCGATACAGCAGAGAAAAACTTTCGAGAAGCGCATCGGACGGATTGGTGGACGAGATTTTGAGGAACGCGGATCACCATGATATGGATCTCCGTATTGACAAAAGAGAGTGCGCGACCCTATCGTCGCCCCGCCGAATAGCGCCGCCTAACGAGTGCCCTCCGCAGCACCCCTTGGAGAATCGACCGTGAAGCGTTCCATCGCCCTCGCCGCGCTGGTCATCGTCACCGCATCGTGTTCCGGAGTCGATCGCGTCACCGCGCCGCCCGCGCAACCACCCAGCGACATCTCCGCGGACGTGGTCGCGGCGGCGAAGAAGCCCGCCGGCAGCTGGAACCTGGTGCCGCATGGAGGCGGCGTGCTCGCGCCACTGCCCGTCGGAGGCGTCGGGCTGCGGGCGATTTTCTGGGGAAGCGAGTGGAACAGCGGCAACGCCAAGTGGCTCGGCGACAAGAAGAACATCACGATTTTCCTTTCGCACTATGGCGCGCTCTACGGCGGCATCCTCAACCAGTATGGCTCGACCGGCCTGACGGTTTACTTCGGCGAGCAGACCGATGGAAATGCAGCGCCGCGCGCGGGCGTGGACGTGAGGAACAATCCGGATCTCGTGCGCGACGTGGTCTGCCGGCAGACCAACAATGCTCCGAATGGGAACATCATCTACATCGTGTACGGCTCGACGTCGCAGGGTCCGAACCACGACGGCGGGTGGCACTGGTACGGCAACTGCCCGGCGACAGGCGCCGGACTCATCTTCGTCTACGTCCCGCAGCCTGCCGGCGGCTTCGCCGAGCCGGGCGGTGAAAAGAAGACTGGGCACAGCGTCGCACTGAGCGGCATGGCGAACGTGACGGCGCACGAGCTGGCCGAGACGATCACTGATCCCTTCGTCAACACTTGGTTCAGCAACCATCCGAACGAGGTCTACGGCACCGAGATCGCCGACAAGTGCGTCGGACTCTCATCGGCTGTAACACTCCCGAATGGCGGCGGGCTCTGGTTCGTCACCAAGCTCTGGTCGAACGCGGCGTACAACACGCAGAGCGGCGCGCCGAATCTCGCCGGATTGCGCGGGTGTGTTGGGGGCTAGGCGCCGAGCCGAACAAGAATGAAGCGGCGACCAACATGTACGTGGTGATCGAAGCGATGCGGAACGAGCGCCGCTGAAAACGCCGCGCTCACTGCGCCGACTTACGCCGCACTCGTTCGAGCGCAGTCCGCGCATCCGCCACCTTGGGCTGCAGCTCCGGGTCCGCGCGCTTCCACAGCTCGACGAACGCGGCATAGTGAGCGGCGGCGCGCGTCGCATCGCCCTTGGCCTCGTAAAGCTCGCCGAGCCGCTTGTGCGCCGGACCGAGCATCCATGTGTCGACGTTGATGCGGGCGTCGGTCGTGTTGGCGAGGTAGCGCTCGAGATTCGCGATGGTAGAGTCGGCCTGGTTCGCCTGGTCGTACGCGCGCCCGAGCGAGACGGGCAGACAGAACGTGCACCAGTACGGTAGTCCGTCGGCGTCTACGTCCATCCGGCGGTAGGCGCGGATCGCGTCGTCGGTGCGCTTCTCGGCGAGCAGGATTCCTGCCTCGGTGTAGGGGCGCTGCCCAACCCACGACTGGCGATTGACCGAATCGCGCGACAGAGAGTCGAATCGCGCCAGGAGCGGACGCGCGCGCTCGGGAGCGCCCGCGAGCGCGTAGTTGTTCGCCGCGTCGAGTATCGCGCCGGGCGGAGACGCGGCGGTGAGCGGGTGCGCACGGACGGCCGAGTCGATCTTGGCGATGCCGCGCTGGCTCTGCCCGCGCAGCCACGCGTCGTCGAGCGCCGTCCGGATCGGAACGGCGAGCGAGTCCACGCGCGCGCCGCGCGCCGCGTTGCGGGCTCGAAGATCGGCGGCGAGCATGTCGGATTCGTGGAGGCGTCCCCGTACTTCCATCAGCTGTCGCAGCAGCGCGAGCATCACGCGCGACAGCTGGGGGTTCGCGCTCTTCACCCCGGCCCGCGCGCGCGCCTCGGCGGAGTCGAGCTCTCCGCGCAGGTACAAGAGGATGGCTTCCGCGCGGTCCGTCGGGTACTGGATCTTCTGCGCCTTCATCACCCGGAAGACGGAGTCGGCGGCGTCGAGCTTCCCGGCATTGGCGAGCGTGTTCGCGAGGTTCTCATAGAGGATGCCGCTCTCGGGCTCGACGACGACCGCCCGCCGGGCGAGCTGTTCGGAGCGAGCATGGTTTCGCGTGCGCTCGGAGAGAATCGCCAGCGAGTTCAGCGCCTCGGTGTCGGACGAGTCGATCGCCACCGCGCGCTCGTACGCGGCGATGGCTTTCGGCCGGTTGCGCGTAGCGAGATACGCGCCTTCGACGTCGTAGCGCTCGTGCTCCGGCAACCGCGCGCGCAGGCGGTACGCCGTGGCGAACAGTGAATCTTGTCGTGGACGCTGGAGGTTGGCGTTGGAGAGCGTGTTCGCGAGCTGCACGTACGCCGCTGCGAAGCCGGAGTCCTTCGCGATCGCGTCCTCGAACAGCGGGATCGCCTTCACGAAGTCGCCCTCGACATCGTTGGCGCGCGAACCGGCGGCGAACGAGCGCAGCGCGTCGAGCGACGACGTCGCCACCTGCGCCAGCGCCGGCGCATCCTTCACACTCTTGAGCGACTCGCCGATCTTGCCGCGCAATTGGCGGGTGAGCCGGTCGACTGCCGGGATGATGTCCGCGGCGGTCGCCGCCGATTCCTGATAGACCGCCAACTCGTCGCCCGACGCGGCGCTGATCAGCCGCGCCGTGATGATGTAGCCCGTGCCCGCCGAGGCGACGCTGCCGGTCACGACCGCCTTGATTCCCTCGCGCGCGGCGATCTCGCGCGCCAAGGGGA
>JALZAE010000556.1 GCA_030948535.1 Gemmatimonadota bacterium
CATCGGGGGCGTCGCGGTACGGGGACGAACCGTCGGGGACGACACCGGCGTCGGCGCGGACGAAGGCGGCACCGCTGGCGCGGATGCAGCCGCGGGTGGCGAAGCGGTGGCCGGCGACGACCATGGAGCAGGTGCCGCTCGCGTCTCTGCGGCAGGAGTCGGAGCCTCGATCACATCCGGAGTCGGCATCGGCGCCGGTGGCGACGCCACGGCGACAATTGGCTCCGGCTCCGCGGCGATCTCCGCCGGCAGCGCGACTTCCTCCGACTGGGCGACGTCGGTCGTCGAAGCTGCGGCGATCGGCATTTGCACCTCGTCAACCGTAGCCTCTGGGAGCGCGGCGCTGATCGTGGGCATCGAGGTCTCCGGCGACGGCGTGCGGACCGTTGCCGCAACCTCGACGCGCTCGGTCGCTCCCTCCGCGATCTCCACGTCGGCTGGCGGCGGCGAGGGCGGCGACGCGTCCGGCGTTCCCGATTCGATTGCGGGCGATGACACCGGACTCGGCCGCGTCGCCGGAACGCCCCACGGCGGCGACTGCACCGGTGCGGCTCGCGAGGACGGCGTGCCCCACGACGGAACTCCAGAAGGCGGCGTCGACACGCCGCCGCCTACTTGAGTGCCCTGGCCGACTGATGCGGTCGCCATCGGCGTTTCAGCAGGCGCGGCGAACTCGTCGTCGATCGCTCCAGTTCTGCCGATCGAGATGATGCCGCCGCAGATCGAGCAACGGGCGCGCACACCAGCTTGCGGGACCTTGGCCGG
Source organism: Gemmatimonadota bacterium (assembly GCA_030948535.1). GTDB lineage: Bacteria > Gemmatimonadota > Gemmatimonadetes > Gemmatimonadales > Gemmatimonadaceae > JALZAE01. The sequence goes on from JALZAE010000556.1 coordinate 766, forward strand.
GTCGACGCGAAAGATGGATGCACATTCGGGACACGCGACGTTCATGCTGACTCCGCAATCTCTGCGCGATTTCTATCAGACGGTTCTTCGGAGCGGCAATCTGCGCTTGGCTCGATTTCCATCAACGGTCGGCGCGCTCTCCCGCGCCGACCGGCGCGCCGATGTTCGGATCCTGACGCCTGTCGACGACGAACACCGACCCCGAGAGCGTCTTGGCGTAGGTCTTCATCTCGGCCGCGAGTTCGCTTACCTGCGCGGGGTGCGTGAAGTGGCGACGTTCGTTGGTCACGATCCCAATGCTGACGGTCATGAGCGGTACGCGATGCAACTGCCCCCGCCGATCTTTGCCGAAGAAATATCCCGCACGACGGTCTTGTTCGGAATACTGATATGGGACAAGCGAATCGAAAATCGAGATGATCTCTTCGCAAATCTCCGTGACGACCGGCAGCGGAATGATGAAGATAAAGTCATCGCCCCCGATATGGCCAACAAACGACTGGTCGTGGCAAAGACCGCGAACGACATCGTGCAGCATGGCGGCGAGCACGCGGATCACCCGATCGCCCTCGAAGTAGCTGTAGCGGTCGTTGTATTCCTTGAAGTGATCGAGGTCGACGTAGCAGACCGCAAACAGCTCCTTCGTGTCCAGCCGTTTGCCGATCTCCGCCTCGATCTCGGGCGCGCCGGGCAGGCGCGTGGACGGGTGCACATGAACGTCGCGGTCGGCGCGGCGGAGCATCACGTCGAGCCGAAGCGGAACTTCGGCCGGCTCGGTGTTCTCCAGGAGCACTTCATCAGCGCCTGCGTCGAACGCTTCCGCGAGCGCGGCGGAGCTGCCGGCGGCGAGCACCGCGGCGGGCACAATACCGGTATATGAATCCGCCTTCAGACGACGGCAGGCGTCCAGCGAGGACGTACCGGCGACGCGGGCGTCGAATACCGCGACGCGCGGACGCCCGCGCAGCGCCATGGCGAGCAAATCATCGCTCGAGCCGGTGACGACGACGGGCAGGCCGCGGGCCTCGAACCACGCCCGTAACGCTTCGGGCGGCTGCTCGAGTGAGGCGGAGAAAAAGATGGCGTGGGGCTGGGCCACGCTAAACCATCCTCTCGTCGACGTCGTGGGGCGCCCGCGGGCGTCGCGCGCCGAGGTGCACCGGAAGGTAAATCAAAGGGGGCGCGCGCCTTCGCTGGCGTGTCATCCGTTCGGTGTCAGACGATTAGAAAAAGAAAAAGGCAACTCCCAACACAGCGTAAACAAGTAGCAAGAATGCGCCCTCGAGCCAGTTCGACTCTGCATCGAGCACCGCAGTAGTGGCGACCGCCGCCGCCAATGCGACAGCCGCCACCTCGAATGTGCTGAACGCCAGGTCCATCTTTTGGCCGAACAGCGCTCCGAAAAATACCAGCAATGGCGCGATCAGGAGTGCCACCTGAATGCTGGAGCCGACCGCAATGTTCACCGCCAGATCCATTCGATTCTTGCGCGCCATCATCACCGCGGAGCTGTGCTCGGCCGCGTTGCCGATGATCGGGACGAGCACGAGCCCCACGAAAAACTCGGAGAGGCCAAGCACCTTCACCGCCTCCGTCGTTGCGCTCACCAGGAGCTCCGACATGACGCCGATCGCCGCCGCCGTGAGCACCAGTACGATGATCGTCTTCCGCAATGTCCAGCTCGCCGGCGTCTCGCCACTCGACACATCGCCGCCGCCGCCGAATGCGGCGCGGTGCGTTCCCATAGAATACACGAGCGACAGCACGTAGCCGATCATCAAGAGTACGGAGACGTACTCCGAGACTTTGATCGTCGCGGCGCGCGTCGGATCCGGATGCGCTTGATGAAACAGCGCCGGCACGACGAGCCCCACCGTCGCGATGACCAGCAGGGAAATGCTCATCCCGGCGAGATTGCGATTGAACCGCTGCGTTTTGTACTTGAGGCCGCCCGCCAGCTGCGCCGCGCCGAGCACGAGCAACAAGTTGCCAAGTATCGATCCGGTGATCGACGCCTTCACCAGCCCGACCAACCCCGCGCGGAGCGCCAGCACACCGATGATGAGCTCGGCCAGATTGCCGAGCGTTGCGTTCAACAGGCCCCCAACGGTGGGGCCCGCGTGCGCCCCGAGCTCCTCGGTCGCGTGCCCCAATAACGCTGACAGCGGTATGATCGCTGCCGCGCTGAGTCCAAACACGACGATCGCCGGCGCGTGCATTGCCTCCGCGCCGATCGCGACGGGGATGAGCGCGAGCAGCCACAATAGCTTGTTCATCGACTCGGACGGCCAAACGGGGCCCAGGGGATGCTTGCGTCAAAACCATAGTTCGCTCCATCCCCGCTCAGATTCGCGGAGCGATGCAGCCGCACCGTGACATACGCATCAACGGTGCTCAACGCATGGTTTGCAATGATGAGTCCCAGGTAGTCGCTGGCGACACGGAAGGCGCCATTGCTCTGCTGAATCGTTCGTCGGAAGAGATCTTGCTCGAGCTGCGCGTCACGCCACGACCACCGGTACTCCGGCCCAACCGCACGCTGCCGATAGAAGCTCTCGGCGTTTTTCCACGCTAGGGACGTGCGTGATGGAGCGACGTCCGGATTCTCCCAAAAAGTCCTTCGGGCCAATAACCAGATCGACCCGTTAAAGGTTGCGGGATCGGTTTCGGGATCGAGAGGCCCCCCGGGATTCAAGTCGAAAACCCCACTGTCGACGAACCGCTCCATCGTCTCGTAGTACTCGAATCCGCCAACCGGAAGCGAATCAGAAAAGATGGAGCGGGCGACCACACGCGCGATGCGCCGGTATTCATCGCGGCCGGCACGAGCGGCGTGGAGCTTCGACGCGTACTGCGCCCACGCGAATCCCTCGAGCAACAGATAGGGTACCGCACGGCTTTGACCGAGCAGCGCCTGCCCGCCTCCCGGAACGATCGCGGACGCCACCGGCGTCCACCACGATCCCCGCCGAGGACTCGCGGCGCGCACGGCCGCCTGCACGGGCGTGCTCGCCGGTATAGAATCCGCGCCGAGCGCACCGAGTGACGTCGCTCGAAATGTGGGCACCGGAAGCTGCTGCGCTCCGATCGCTGGTACCGTGAGGAGCACTGACACCGACGTCCAGAGCAGCAACGCGCCCCCGGCGCGCATCAGAACTGGTAGCGCAGTGACAGGTACACCGGCGCCTGCCCCGAACCGGCGGCGATCGAGTTGAACGGTCGCGCCAGATCGATGTTCAGACCGCCGGTCGTCAGACCCAGCCCTACCGACGCGCCCGAGGTTTCCGTCGTGTCGGCGCGGTCGTAGGCGTACCCGGCGCGCAGGTGATAGCGCTTGCGCAGCGAGAGCGCGGCACCGAAATGCGGTGTGGGCGAATCGAACTTCGGATGTTCGATGAGATCGTCGATGAGATCGCCCGTCAACCGCAGCTCGAGGTCCTTCGAGTACTTCGCGATCTGCACGACCCGGTACGATGCGCCGACATCGAGTCGCGTCGGCAGCGGATCGGCCTGCTCGCGATCGTTCACTTGCAGCTTCGGTCCGAGATGGCGAACGGCCAGCCCGAGCGTGAGCGGAAGGAGTGCGCCGAAGTCGTACTGCGCGCCGAGATCGACGGCGGTTGTCGTCGAGTTCGTTCCCCCGGGGACGCCGGAGCAATCGCCGCTGCAATCGATGCGGAACTGCACGAGCTTGAAGGTGACGCCGGCGTTGAAGTTCGGACCGATCGTCGTCGCATAGGTCGCGGCATACACGAAGTTGCGCGGCAGGAGCGCGCCTCCGCCGCTGCCGCCGCCGCGATCCGCCGTCGCAATCTCGCCGAAATCGAGAATGTAAATCGACGCGGCGAGGACCCCGAGTTTCGAGGACGGATAGAGAAACGAGACCGCGTTTCCCTTGCCGGCGAACACCTCGAGATGGTTGATGGCGACTTCACGCTGGTCGGCGCGCGCGAGGCCCGCGGGATTCCACCAGATGGATTCGACGCCGAGCTCTTCGGCGGCGACGGCCTGCCCCATCGACAGCGACCGCGCGCCGATCGGAATGAGCAGAAACGCGGCGCCTTGGGTGGAAGCGCCGCTTTGGGCTGCACTGAGGCGCACGAGCGAGACTATCGCGAGCGCGACTGCAGCGGCGCGGGCCGTGAGAGATCGCATGGGCGTGCGCCTACAGTGGCGTCGCCTCGTCGATAAGCATGATC
>JALZAE010000560.1 GCA_030948535.1 Gemmatimonadota bacterium
GCTAGAGACGGCGCGCCGCGCACCGAATGCAAGGGGCCACGCAAGCGCCGAGGCGCGCTGGCTCGCCGCGTGTAAGCGCCCGCGCCGCCGGAGGCGGACGCCCGCGCCGGTCCGTGCGCGATGAACCCGACCGCCCGCGCCAGTCCGTGCGCGATGAACCCCAACGCATGGGGACGATGAACCCGCGCCGCGGCTCGATGCGTAAGCGCACACGCCGTATACTTGCACGCTCCTCTTTCGCCCGGGAGTACCGCTCGGATGTCGGCCTTCACGACTCGGCTCGTCATCGCGTCGCTCTTGCTCGGATATGCGCGCGTACTCACCGCGCAAACCGGAGCGAGCTTCGCGATCTCGTTCAGCAAGGAAGCGCATGCGGCGCCGATCACCGGCCGAGTCTACGTCGCGATCAGCCGCACGAACGGCCCGGGCAGCACGCCCATCGAGCAGAGCGGCGAGACCGGCGCTCCCCTATTCGCCGTCAACATCGACAACGTGGCGCCGGGCTCGCCGGTGCGCCTCGATGCCGCCGCGTTCGGTCATCCGGTGCAAAACCTCCGCGACATTCCATCCGGCGAGTATTGGGTGCAGCCCTTCGTGAACGTCTACACCAAGTTCGCGCGCGCCGATGGCCACACGGTGTGGATGCACATGGATCAATGGGAGGGGCAGAACTGGAAGCGCTCGCCGGGCAACATCTACGGGGAGCCGGTGAAGATCACCTTCGATCCGCGCGCGACCGCGCCGATCAAGCTCGTCGCCGACAAGGTGATTCCGTCGATCCAGGTTCCCGAGGAGACGCCGAGCGTCAAGCGCATCAAGTTGCGCAGCGCCATTCTGTCGAAGTGGTGGGGCCACGACATTTTCCTCGGCGCCGTCGTGCTGCTGCCGAAGGACTACGACCAGCATCCCGATGTGAAGTATCCCGTGGTGTACGACGAGGGTCACTTCTCGCTGCGAGCGCCGGCGGTCGGGGCGACTCCGTACTGGATGGCGGAGGGAACGCCACGGGTGATTCTCGTCACGCTGCAGCATCCGTCGCCCTACTACGACGACTCGTACGGCGTGAACTCCGAGAACAACGGACCGTACGGCGATGCGATCATGCAGGAGCTCATTCCAGCGGTGGAGACGAAGTTCCGCGTCATCCGCGAGCCATGGGCGCGGCTGCTAACGGGCGGATCGACCGGCGGCTGGATCTCGCTCGCGCACCAGGTGCTCTATCCGGATTTCTACGGCGGCACCTGGTCGCTCTGTCCCGACGGCGTCGACTTCCGCTACCACCAGATCGTCAACGTCTACAGCGATACGAACGCGTATTGGCTCGACCGCGGCTGGATGAAGATCGACCGGCCCACGCAGCGGCGGCCCGACGGCAACATCACCGCGATGATGAAGGACGAAAACTGGTTCGAGCTGGTGTCGGGCGACCACTCGCGCTCGGGCGGACAGTGGGACATCTGGGAGGCGACGTACGGCCCCGTTGGCCCGGACGGCTATCCAAAGCCGATCTGGGACAAGCGTACGGGGGTGATCGACCACGGCGTCGCGGCGTACTGGAAGGAGCACTACGATCTGCGAAACATTCTCGAGACGAATTGGGCGACGCTCGGGCCGAAGGTCGCCGACAAGATCAACGTCTACGTCGGGGATGCCGACAGCTACTTCCTCAACATGGGCGCGCATCTTCTCGAGACTTCACTCCGCGCAGCGAATGCGCCGAAGTGGACGGGTGAGATCATCTTCCAACCGATGGCGCCGCATTGCTGGGGGCCAAGCATGCCCGAGCTGCTCGCGAAGATGGCAACGCACATGGATCGGCACGCGCCCGCTGGAGCGGATCTCAAGAGCTGGCGGTACTGAGCGTACATCGTGACAACGAATCAGATCACTATCGCGATGTCCGCGCTCGGCATTATCGGCGTCATCGCGTTTTGCCCGGTGGTGCCGAAGGTCATTCGGCGCGCGGTGCCTCCGGAGCGCGAGATCCGATTGTCCGCGCCGGCGATCATTCTGGCGACACTGATCCAGACGTCGCTGATCGTCATCGCGTGCGCCGCGTTGGGAGCGCGCATCGGCCCATCGCTCGGCTTGCGAAGTCTGCTGTTCGGGGCGGGAGCAGAGCCGGCCGGGCTCGCGCGCTCGTTGACCTGGGCGATCGTCGCGGGCGTGATCGCCGGCTCGGTGGGCGGCGCGATCGCCGTTCCCTTCGCCAAGCCCCTGGTCGCCTATCTGCGCGAGATCCCGATGATCGCGCGACTACTATATGGTGGCTTCACGGAGGAGGTCATCATCCGCTGGGGATTCATGACCGGCATCGTCTGGCTGCTTACGAAGGCGTTTCCCGGAGCGCCGCCGCCGGCCTATCTCCTCTGGCTGGGCATTTTGCTCACCAACGTGATCTTCGCGGCCGGCCATATTCCGATCATGCGAGCGCTGAAGACGTCCAACGTGGCCGTCGCCGCGACGATGATCTTCGTCGTATCGCTCCCGTGGGGTTGGCTGTTCTGGACCTTCGGCATCGAGTCGGCGATAGCGGCGCACATGGCGTTTCACATCGTCGTCGAAGCGAGCTCGCGGCGCGGATAGCTTGGCCCGGGATGTGCGGACCCCCAGGTCCATCATGACGCAAGAGAACCACAATGACCCGCCCGCTGACTCCTCCATTGAGCGGCGCGAGTTCGTCGCTACGGTGCTCACGGCCGCGGCGGCTTTCGCGCTCGGGTCCACCGCGCGAACGGCCGACGCCATGACCACATCCGCGGCGACGATCGAGCCCCTCTCCAGCGCGGCTGCCCGCATCGACATCCAGCTCCGCGTCAACGGCGCGCTGCAGCGCTTGTCGATCGACCCGCGCGTGACGTTGCTCGACGCGCTGCGCGAGCATCTCGGACTCACCGGCACCAAGAAGGGATGCGATCACGGCCAGTGCGGCGCCTGCACCGTGCACGTCGGCGGACGGCGTGTGCTCTCGTGCCTCACGCTCGCCGCGCTTGCCCAAGGCAAGGAAATCACGACGGTCGAAGGACTCGCCGGCACCAGCGGCCTACACCCAATGCAGCAGGCCTTTCTCGACCACGACGGCTTTCAGTGCGGCTATTGCACGCCGGGCCAGCTCATGTCCGCGGTTGCGCTGCTGCACGAGCCGTGCGGCCCGTCGGATGACGACGTGCGCGAGTGCATGAGCGGCAATATCTGTCGATGCGGCGCCTATCCGAACATCGTCGCCGCGGTGCAGTCGGTGAGGCGCACGGCCAGCGCCTCGCAGGGAGGCTGACGCGACATGTATCCGTTCACGCTCGCCTCGGCCACCGATGAGCGCGCGGCTCGCGACCTTGTCACCGGCGACTCCCGCGCGAAGTTCGTCGCCGGTGGCACGACGCTCATCGATCTGATGAAGCTCAACGTCGAGCGGCCGTCGAAGCTCGTCGACATTACCGCGCTTCCACTCGATGAGATCAGCGAGCTACCTGGCGGAGGCATCCGCGTCGGGGCAATGGTGCGCAACAGCGACATGGCGCATCACGAGCTGGTGCGCACGCGCTATCCCCTGCTCTCGCAAGCGATCCTCGCCGGCGCGTCACCGCAATTGCGCAACATGGCGACGACCGGCGGCAACCTCCTGCAGCGCACCCGCTGCTACTATTTCCGCGACACGGCCATGCCGTGCAACAAGCGTGAGCCCGGCACGGGATGCTCGGCGCTGCACGGCATCAATCGCATCCACGCCGTGCTCGGCACCAGCGACCACTGCATCGCCACGCATCCATCGGACATGGCGGTCGCCCTCGCGGCGCTCGACGCCGTCGTGCGCGTCCAAGGCCAGAGCGGCGAGCGCACGATTCCAGTCGTCGCGTTTCATCTGCTGCCGGGCGCGCATCCGGAGCACGAGACGGCGCTGCAGCGCGGCGAGCTGATCACCGCGGTCGATCTCCCGCCGCTCTCCTTCGCGACGCGCTCGATTTACATCAAGGTTCGCGACCGCGCATCCTACGCCTTCGCCCTTGCCTCCGCTGCCGTCGCGCTCGACGTGCAGGGCGATACGATTCGCGGCGCGCGCATCGCGCTCGGCGGCGTCGGCACGAAGCCGTGGCGCTCGCGCGAGGCGGAGCACGCGCTCGTGGGCAAGAAAAACGGCAGCGCTGCCTATCAGGCGGCGGCGAACGCGGCGATCGCGGGAGCGGTACCCCGCCAGCACAACGCGTTCAAGATCGATCTGGCAAAGCGCACGCTCATGCGCGCGCTGGCTCGCGCGGCCAGCCTCGCATGATCGGCGACCCGATCAACCGCATCGACGGCCGCCTCAAGGTCACGGGCTCGGCGAAATTCAGCGCCGAGATCCCGATCGACCACGTCGCATACGGCGTGATCGTGCAGAGCACGATCGCCAAGGGAACGATCGAGCACCTCGACATCAAAGAGGCGACCGCGGCGCCGGGCGTGATTGCCGTCATCACCGCGGACAACGTGCAGCAGTTGCCCGATAAGGGACGCGTGCCTCCTCCCGGCCGCGTGTTGACACTGCTGCAGGAGCGCACCGTCCGCTACAACGGCGAGCCAATTGCCGTCGTCGTGGCCGAATCGTTCGAGGAAGCGACCCATGCTGCAACGCTCGTGCGCGCGACGTACCGCGCCGAGCCACCGGTGATCGACATGCACGCGTCGTTGCCCGGCGCCCGCCCGTACACGCAGAAGATTCTCGGCTCGATCGAGCCGACGATGAAGCGGGGCGATGTCAACGCCGGGTTGGCACAGGCCGACGCCCACGTTGATGCCATCTACACGACGCCCATCGAGACGCACAACGCGATGGAGCCGCACGGCACCATCGCGCGCTGGGATGGAGAGCACCTCACCCTCTACGATTCGACGCAATACGTCTACGGCGTGAAGCGCTCAGTCGCCAAGGCGCTCGGCATTCCCGACGCCAACGTCCGCGTCATCAGCAACTTCACCGGCGGCGCGTTCGGCTCCAAGGGTACCGCGTGGTCGCAGGTGGTGCTGTCGGCGATGGCGGCGAAGCACGTCAATCGGCCCGTGAAGCTCGTGCTGTCGCGCCGGCACATGTTCGGCATCGTCGGGGCCCGGCCATACACCGTGCAACACCTCGAGCTTGGCGCACGCAAAGATGGATCACTCACCGCGATCCGCCACGCGTCGACGTCGAGCACCTCGGCGCTGGAGGATTGGCTCGAGCCGTCGACGCTGCAGACGCGCATGCTGTACGCGTGCCCCAACGCCGAGACGAGCCAGAAGCTCGTTACGCTCAACGTTGGCACGCCAACCTTCAATCGCGCGCCGGGCGAATCGTCGGGTACCTTCGCGCTCGAGAGCGCGCTGGATGAGCTGGCCGTCGCCCTCGCCATGGATCCGATCGAGCTGCGCCTCAAGAATCACGCGGACGCCGATCCGGAGAGCGGCAAGCCGTGGTCGAGCAAGTCGCTTCGCGAGTGCTACGCGCGGGGCGCGGAGAAGTTCGGTTGGTCGAAGCGCACCGCGGCGCCTCGCTCGATGAAGGACGGTGACATCCTCATCGGCTACGGCATGGCGAGCGCGACGTATCCCACCCGGCGCAGTCCCGCCGCGGCGGTCGCCCGCATGATGCCCAACGGCGACGTAGTCATTCAGGCGGCGACGCACGAGCTCGGTACGGGCACGTATACGGTCATGAGCCAGATCGCCGCGGAAGTGCTCGGCATCCCCGTCGAGCGCGTGCGCTTCGAGCTCGGCGACAGCGACATGCCGGAAAATCCGATCTCCGCCGGCTCGATGACCGCGGCGAGCACCGGCTCAGCCGTGCACGCGGCGGCGACCGCGCTCAAGGAAAAGTTGGGCACGCGCGTCGGCAATGAGATGGTCGAGGCACGCGCCGAGTCGAAGCCGGGCGAAGAGACGAAGATCTACTCCATGCACGCCTTCGGCGCCGTCTTCGCCGAGGTGCGCGTCGACCAGATGCTCGGCCAGATACGGACGTCGCGCCTCGTCTGCGCCTACGGCGCCGGCCGCATTCTGAACGCAAAGACGGCGCGCAGCCAGATGATCGGCGGCGTGATCTACGGACTCGGTATGGCGCTGACCGAGGACACCCTGATCGATCCGAAGACGGGCAGATACGTGAACGCCGATCTCGGCGAGTATCACCTGCCCGTGAACGCTGACGTGCCCGACATCGATGTGATCTTCATCGATGAGAAAGATGAACACGTCAATCCGATCGGGGTGAAAGGCGTCGGGGAGATCGGCATCACGGGCGTGGCGGCGGCGATCGCAAACGCGGTGTTCCACGCCACGGGCGTCCGGGTGCGCGACCTACCGATCACGCTCGACAAGATTCTTCGCGCGTAGCGGAGTACTCACTTGCGGTTCGCGGCTCGCGTCGCGCATCGGGTCCGCGGGCGGCCACGGCCCGCTCGATGAGTTGACAGAGAGTTGAGCGATTGAGCGGGCTCGGCGCGCAGGGCCGGCCTACTCTTCCGTAGCGGGCTCGGCCATCTCGAATCGGGCGAGCCGCTTGAACGCGCCCACCTTCTCCGACCGGTCGACCGCCGACTTGTTGAGCGCATCCCGCAGCACGGCGATCGTGCGATCGTAGGTCGACCGGTCGACGGGGAACGGCGTGCCATCCTTGCCGCCGTGTGCGAAGGCGAATCGCGCCGGATCGCGCATGCTCGCGGGCGTGCCGTGCAGCAGCTCCGAGGCCAGGCTCAGCGCGCGCAGCGTCTGCGGTCCGACCCCTTCGATGCCGAGCAGCGCCTCGAAATTCTCGGGTGCCCGCTCGTATGTCTTGGCGAGGATCTTCTGCATGTGGATGCTGCCGACATCCATCTCGGGAAAAAGCGTGTGTCGCACGGGCATCGCGAGCTCCGGCACCTTGGCCATGGCGCGCAGCGTTTCGGCGGGCGTCTGTTTCGCGAGCACGACCGACGTCTGCCGCACACTTTCGCTCTCCTCCGCCACGAGATTGAGGATGCTGGCCTGCGCGTCGCAGCAGACCGCCTCGTGCGGCTCATCGACGAAGCTCTTCAGCCGCTCCGACAACCAGTGATAGCGCCGCGCCATGCGAGTGGCGTCGCTCATTCCCTGCTGCACCACGCACCAATTGCTGTCGGCGGTGAAGAAGAAAGCGTGATGGTAGAGCTGATAGCCATCTTGGACGGCGGCGCTGTCGACTTTCGCCGCGGTGCGACTGGCGTAGACGAGCGGCGCCGGATCGTTGCCGAGCGCCTCGCACACTGCCGTCACCTGCGCCGGCGTCTTGCGCGACGTGCCGCCCTTCCCGCCGGCGGCGAAGAAGCCCAGCTCGCGGTCGAGACCACCGCGGATGCCCTCCTTCACGGCGCCGCAGACGGTGGTCGTGACGCCGCTCGAGTGCCAATCGAAGCCGAGCACGCAGCCGAACGCCTGGAACCAGAACGGATCGGAGAGCCGGCGCAGCAGCTCGTCGCGGCCGAACTCGGTCGCGATGTAGGTCACGATCTCGCGCGACAGCGATGCCATGCGTGTGAACAGCCATGACGGCGCAAAGCCGGTGTGCAGCGGCAGGGAGGCGATTCCAGTGTGGCGCGTCATCACCGCAAAGATAGTCGGGCGAATGCCGACCGAGCCTCCCTCCCGAAGCCATGGTTCACCCGTAAATTGACAGTCCGCTACCCGTCGGTAGCCACCGGAGCAACGTTGTGACGCGGGTTGTCATTCTGAGCTCGAGGAGAAGGCGAGTGACCAAGCAGTCGGATGAGATCCCTATGGCGCGTCGCACAAATGAGCCGGACTCCGCGAGGCGAACAGAGATCGAGCGCGACGGCACCGGCTCCGCCCGCGACCCCGTCGCGGGCGTGCCGGCACGGGAGACGGATGGTCTGTACCGCTTGCTCGTCGAGAGCATTCACGACTACGCCATCTTCGCGCTCGATCCGAACGGCTTCATCGTGAGCTGGAACGTCGGCGCACAACGGATGAAGGGCTATTCCGCCGATGAGATCATCGGCCAACACTTCTCGATCTTCTATCCGCAAGCAAAGATCGATGAAGGGTTTCCCGACTATGAGCTGACCGTCGCATCGAAGGAAGGCCGGTTCGAGGATGAGGGATGGCGGATCCGCAAAGGTGGCTCGCAGTTCTGGTGCAACGTCGTGATCACCGCGCTTCGCGACGCGAGCGGCAAACTCGCGGGCTTCGCGAAAGTCACGCGCGACCTCACCGAGCGGCGCGCGACGGAGCTCGAGCACGTCGCTCATGCGAAGCGCACCGCCGCCGCCGAAGGCAGCAATCGTACGAAGAGTGAATTCCTCGCCACCCTGTCGCACGAGCTGCGCACTCCACTCAACGCCATTGGCGGGTACACCGATCTGCTCGCCGAAGGGATTTATGGCCCGGTAACCGGAGAGCAGAACGATGCATTCCGGCGGATTCGCCGCAGCCAGCAACATCTCCTCTCCATCATCTCCGATCTCCTGAACTACTCAAAGATCGAATCGGGAAAGTTCAGCTACGACATCACGGCGGTGCCAATGTTCGCGGTGATCGAGACGGTAACGCCGATGATCGAGCCTCAGGCGACGAAGAAAGGCATCGCGTTCGAGCGCGGCCCGTGCGCCGAGGATGCAATGGCGCAGGTCGATCAAGCGCGGACGGAGCAGATCCTGCTCAATCTCCTCTCGAATGCCGTGAAGTTCACTCCTTCCGGCGGCAGAGTCATCGTCACCTGCGACATCGTCGGCGATAACGTCGCGATCCGGGTGCGCGACACCGGACCCGGAATTCCGAGCGACAAGCTCGACGCCATCTTCGAGCCGTTCGTGCAGCTCGGGCGGTCGTTGACCACGGGTCATGAGGGAACAGGGTTGGGACTGGCGATCAGTCGCGATCTCGCGCGGGCGATGGGCGGCGATCTGACTGCCGACAAGCCGCCCGGTGAAGGCGCGCTCTTCACCCTCACGCTACCCGGAGCGATCTCCGTTTCGCATCCATCAGCCGACTGGAGCGGCCAGCGATGAAGAAATGGGTCGCGCGCATGGCGCTGGGGCTGGTTGGGCTCGTCGTCCTCGCGTTGGTGATCGGCGCCAGCGTCGAGGCCAACGCTCGCGGCCGTGCGCGGCGCGATTTTCCGCCGCCGGGCAAGATGGTCGATGTCGACAACGGTCGTCGCATTCAGATGGACTGTCGCGGCACCGGAACGCCGACGGTCGTGCTGGAGTCCGGGCTCGACACGTACGGATCGCTGAGCTGGTCCGCCGTCCACGACTCCATCGCGAAGACGACGCGCACCTGCGCGTATAGCCGCGCCGGCGTGATGTGGAGCGATGCCGCATCGGGTCCGTTCGACGCGAACATCGAAGCGTCGGATCTGCACACCGCGTTGACGAAATCAGGCGAGATCGCGCCGTGGGTGATGGTGGGCCATTCGCTCGGCGGCCCATACGTCATGAATTTTACCAATCACTACGGCAGTGAAGTCGCCGGGATCGTCTTCGTCGATGCGTCGCATCCCGACCAGATCGACCGCATGTGGAAGGCGACGGGTGTCTCACCGGCAGCCTCGATGCGAATACCGTCGATGCTCGCGGCGATGTCGTGGACGGGCATCACCCGCGTGCTGCCGCTCGGCGGCGCGCCCGCGGAGTGGCCGGCCGTCATGCGCACGGCGCCTCCCGCTTACATGTCGACATCGCTTGGCGGAGCGATTCGCGAGGCGAGTGCCTTGCCCGCCACCTTCGCCACCGCGGGCCACCTGCGGACGCTGGGCGATCGCCCGCTGGTCGTGCTCACCGCGACAAAGCAGATGCCCGATGCGACGCTCAAGGCGCAAAAGATGACGAAGGAGCAAGGAGCGAAGATGCAAGCGGCGTGGAAGGACCTTCACAATGATGAGGCGAGCTGGTCGACGCGCAGCCGGCACGAGCTCGTCCCCGACGCCACGCACTACA
>JALZAE010000575.1 GCA_030948535.1 Gemmatimonadota bacterium
GCACGACGATGGCGCCGATGCCGGAGCGGCTCAGCCGTTCGACTGCCTGCGCGATCTCTTCGGCGACCTCGGTCACTTCCATGCGCCGGAAAAAGCGTGTGACGCGCGATTGGCCGAGGTGCGCGAGGGCCGCGCGAAGCTCAGGTTGAAAGATCACGAGCGCCGCGAACGCGCCGTACGGAACGACGAGCGAAAGCATCGTCGTGATCATCGTCAGCTTGAGCACCCAGGCAACCATGTAGGTGAACACGAGCAGGATGATGCCCAACAGCATCTGAACGGCGCGTGTGCCGTGAATGAGCAGCAGCAACCGGTAGATGACGAAGCCGACGACGGCGATCTCGATGGCATCGCGCCAGTCGAAATGCAGAAAGTGAAATTGACTGAATACGCTCACGCCGATTCCTCGCTCGCCGGGACGCCGGTGCCGAGCGCCCACGCCACATCAAGCGCCCGCCGATTTGGACGCACGTCGTGTACCCGAAAGATGCGCGCTCCCGCCGCGAGCGCCATGACGTTCGCCGCGATGGTGCCTTCGATTCGGTCGCTCGGCGTGGCGACGCCGCTCAGCTCGCCGATGAACCGCTTCCGTGATGCACCGACCATGACGGGGAACCCGAGGGCGACGACGCGATGCAGCTCGCGCAGTACGGCGATCGAATGCTCGCTGCGCTTGGCGAAGCCCAGGCCGGGATCGAGCGCGATCGCGCCGCGGGCCACACCGCCATCGGTAGCGCGCCGCACCGCGCCGCGCAGCTCCTCGATCACCTCACCCACCACATCTTTTCCATACTGAGCGAAGGCATACGTCCCCATGTCGCTCACGCCCCCGCGCGAGTGCATGAGCACGATGCCGGCGCGCGCGGCCGCGCACACGTCTGGCATGCGCGCGTCGAGGCGAAAGCCGGAGACGTCGTTGATGATGTCGGCGCCCGCGTCGAGCACCGCCGCGGCGACCTCGCTCTTCACCGTGTCGACAGAGAGAATGGCCGAGGGAAACCGGCTGCGCAGCCCCGTCACCACCGGCAATACGCGCTCGGTCTCTTGCTGTACGCTCACCGGGGTCGCCCCTTGTGGCCGCGTCGATTCGCCGCCGATGTCCAGCGCATCGGCGCCTTCGCCGAGCAGCCGTGCTCCCTGCTCCAGCGCCGCGTCGAGCGACAGATACCGGCCGCCATCGCTGAAGCTGTCGGGCGTGACGTTCACAATTCCGAATACGATCGCATGATCCAGCAACAACTCGCGATCTCGAAGCCGCCATTTCATTCGAGCAATGTACCGGGGCGTCGGACGTGGGGCGTCGGGCGTCCGACACTGCGCGGCAAAAGTAAAGGCGGACACGCTCTCGCGAATCCGCCTTTGGTGTTCAGTCCGACGCCCGACGCCTATCGCCCGACGCCTTACGCTGGTGCCACTTCCGGTCCGCCGAGCATCGGCGGCTTGATCGGCCGCGGCTGAATCAGCTGGCCAGGCGCAGGCGTCGGCGTCACTGGCGTGCTTGGCTTGCGCGGCGGGAGCTTCTCGCCCTTCACCAGAATGGCGATGTCATCCGCGGTCAGCGTCTCGCGCTCCAGCAACGCGCCGGCGAGCGAGTGCAGCAGATCGAGATTTTCCGTCAGCGTCTGCTTCGCCCGCTGGAACGATTCACTAAGCAACCGCGACACTTCCGCGTCGACGAGCTGCGCCGTCTTCTCCGAGACTTCGCGGCGGTGCGAGAGCTGGTGACCGAGAAAGACTTCCTGCTCGTTGTCGCCGACCAGTACGGGGCCGATCTCGTCCGACAATCCCCACTGCGTCACGTAGCGCCGCGCGAGCGACGTGGCCTTCTGGATGTCGTTCGCCGCGCCCGTGGTCACGCGATCGTGACCGAAAATCACTTCCTCGGCGACGCGGCCACCGTACGTCATGACCAGCATTGCCTCGAGCTGCAGGCGCGAGATCGAGTACCGATCTTCCGTCGGAAGTGTGAACGCGAGACCGAGCGCGCGCCCGCGTGGCACGATCGTCACCTTGTGCAGCGGATCGCAGCCCGGTGTCTTGATCGCGCAGACGGCGTGGCCGGCCTCGTGATACGCCGTGTTCCGCTTCTCGTCGTCCTTCATGACCATCGACTTCCGCTCGGCGCCGAGCATGACCTTGTCCTTCGCCTCCTCGAGATCGATGAGGTAGACGCGGTCGCGATTGCGGCGAGCGGCCAGCAGCGCCGCTTCATTGACGAGATTGGCGAGGTCCGCGCCGGACATGCCGGGCGTTCCTCGCGCGATGACCGTGACGTCGACATCATCGGCGACGGGCACCTTGCGCAAATGCACTTTGAGAATCTCTTCGCGGCCGCGGAGATCCGGCAGATCAACCACGACCTGACGGTCGAAGCGACCCGGCCGCAGCAGCGCGGGATCGAGCACGTCGGGACGGTTCGTCGCCGCGATGAGGATCACGCCCTCGTTCGACTCGAAGCCATCCATCTCGACGAGCAGCTGATTGAGCGTCTGCTCGCGCTCGTCGTGACCGCCGCCAAGTCCGGCGCCGCGATGACGACCGACCGCGTCGATCTCGTCGATGAAGATGATGCAGGGCGCGTGGGCCTTCCCCTGCTCGAAGAGATCGCGCACGCGGCTGGCGCCCACGCCCACGAACATCTCGACGAAGTCGGAGCCCGACATCGAGAAGAAGGGACGACCAGCCTCGCCCGCGACCGCGCGCGCGAGCAGCGTCTTACCCGTTCCAGGTGGACCGACGAGCAGCACGCCCTTGGGCAGACGGCCGCCGAGTCGCGTGAACTTTTGCGGGTCCTTGAGGAACTCGATGATTTCCTGGAGCTCCTGCTTCGCCTCTTCGCAGCCGGCCACATCGGCGAAGGTCACCTTGGGGGTGTCGCCGGTGAGCAGCTTCGCCTTCGACTTGCCGAAGCTGAAGGCCTTGGCGCCGCCCGCCTGCATCTGGCGGAAGAGGAACAGCCAGATGCCGATGAAGACCACGTACGGCAGGAGCGACAATGCCACGCTGAGGATCGACGGCTTGTCGGCCTCGGCCTGGATGGTGACGGCTTTCTGGCGAAGGCGCTCGAGTGCCGGATCGGACATGTCGGCCGGGAGCTGGACGGTGAAGCGCCGCGCCTCGTGGTCGCCGACGTGCACCTGCTGGCGGAATTCGCCGACGATCAGGTTTTTCCCCTGAATCGTGACCTTCGCAATGTTGTTGCGGTCGAGTTCTTCCGTGTAGCGCGTGTAATCGATCTTGGGAGCGGCATCGGTCTTCGCGCTCGTCAACTGGATGAACGCGAACGGAATGAGTATGACGAGCGCCCAAAAGGAGAGCGTCTTGGAGATACGCCCCCAACTGGTGTCGCGCTTCGGTGGCTGCTGAATTGGACGGTCGCCCATTACTTCAAGCTCGCGATATAAGGCAAGTGCCGGAAATTCTCGGCATGATCCAGACCGTAACCTACCAGGAACTCGTGCGGTGCATCGAACCCGACGAAACGAACTGGATCCAGCAGAAACTCGGCGATGTGTTTGTGCAGGAGCGCACAAATCTCGAGGGACGCCGGCTCTCGTTCTCGTAAGACATCCATCAACCGGCTGAGGGTTCGTCCAGAATCGACGATGTCCTCTACTAATAGAATGTGTTTACCCCTCAATTCAGTTTCCGGATCATATACGAGCCGGACGTTGCCACTGGACGTCATCTCGCCGCCGTAACTCGATGCGACCAGGAAATCTACGTGCAGCGGCCTCGCAATGTGTCGAACCAAATCGCTGAGGAAGATAAAACTTCCCTTCAATAGCCCGAGGACGAGCAGGTCGCCATCGGGATACCGGGTGGTGATCTCCTTCCCGAGCTCGGCGACGCGCTTCGCAATCTCCGTCTCGCGATAGACAATTCGGCGGACGGCTCGGCCGTCCAAGCGGGGGTCGGCGCCAGTCTCTGCCGCCGCGTCATGCGCTGTCGATTCGCTCACACCGAAACCATGCTAGCGGTCTCCCGGACCGCTCGGTTGCCGCGACACCGCGGCGCACACCCGGAACCCACACGATCTCGTTCCCATCGAGCACGACCGGCCGCGCCGCTCGGTCCCACGCCGGAACGCCCGCATCGCGAAACAGTCCCTTGAGGCGCCGGGCTCCTGTGTCAGTATCGACAATCATCCGGTCGCCCGCACGCCACTGACGAATGGTACATCGCCCGTCGGTCGCCAGGATGGAGGTCCAGAGCGTCATCGGCTCATCTGACTGACCGCTCACATGCCGGAAGCGCCACTTGCCGCAGGTTGCGCCATCTGCGAGCGAGACGAGACGATCGCGATCAGCGGTCAGGGTTGCCTCGGCGACTCGAACCGTGATCGCCTGGCGATGCCAAACCGCCTCGAAGCCACCCGAAAGCTGGATGCGACCGGCGATCGCGCCATGCAATGTAAACGCAGAGAGCCGGTCGATACCACGCCGATCGAGCGTGATGCCGATTCGCGCCGCGAGCGCGGGCCAGAGGAATCGGAGTGCGTCGGCATCATGGCCGGACAGCGCGCCCCGGGCAACGATGAGCGCACCGTCCGAGACTTCGAGGGGAATTTCCTGCTCGATGAGCGCGTCGAGGTCGACGCGGAGCGCAGCCGCGCGCTCGCCGATCTCGGCGAGCGCATCACCGAGCCGAGGGCGCGAGGAGAGCAGTGCCGGCATCAGTTGATGACGAATCCGATTGCGGAGATGGTGCAGTGAGTCGTTCGACGGGTCGTCGATCCACGCGATCGCATTGCGCTCGGCGTAGTCGGCGAGCTCGCCGCGCGTGAGATGCAGAAAGGGCCGACGAATTTCGGAAGGCGCCGCGAGACCCGCGAGACCTCTAGCGCCCGCGCCCCGCAACTCACGAATCAAGACTGTCTCGATCTGATCGTCGCGCGTGTGCGCGGTGGCGATGCGGGCGTTGTGCGCGGCGGCCACTTCGCGCAGGAAGTCCCACCGCGCCGCACGCCATGCTGCCTCGCCCCGCAATTTGCCGCACGCGCGGCCAGGGGTGGACGGCAAGCTGAGCTCCTCCGCGCGCTGCACAACGAGCGCGGCTGCCCGTTCGGCCGCGGGCCCCGTGCCGTGATCGAACGTTGCCACGGCGGCGATGCTCGTTCGTGCCGCTCGCGCGACAGCGTCGAGCATTACCATCGAGTCGCGGCCGCCCGAGACAGCGAGCACGACCGGCTCGGCGGACAGGAGGCTGCCGGCACGAAGAACGGCGTCGTCACTTACCGACCGAGAAGAGAACGAGAGCGCGGCCACGGTTAAAAGTTAGCGGGACCGAGACTGGTGAGGGGATGCATGGCCGAATACATTCCCGATCGAATCAACCGCTCTCGATGAGGATGTCGTGGAAACTCATGGACCGCTGGGCGTGATCTGGGTGAGCCTCGGACTGGGGGCGTTCTACATCGCGCTGATCTGGATCAACTCGCTACTCGGCATGTTTCTGACGCCGCTCTTTCTGATTCCACTGACCCACGTGCTGGGCAAGCGGAAGAAAAAGACCGAGACCGAGACAACGAGCGCGCGGAGCTAGTCGCCGAAAGCCGCTCGCGGCGCGATCCACAAAATCGCCCGTCGCTCCACGTGAGCGGCGGGCGATTTTGTTGGCGATCAGCGCGTGATCGTGAAGACAAAGGGCTGCTGCATGCGTACGCGCACCTTGTGCGAGCGGACCTCCGCGGGCGAGAAGTGCCAACGCAGGAGCGCGTCGCGCGCGGCGCGGGTGAAGAGCTCGTTCGTCGAAGCGAGCGTCTCGATGCTCGAGGGCTCGACGTGACCGAGCGTGTCGACGACAAAGAGGAGATCGACGCGGCCGTCGAGGCCGGAGGCGCGCAGCAGTTCGGGGTAGCGCGGCGGCGCGTTCGAGGACGACGACACCGCCATGCGCTCGACATACTCGGAGGCAAATGCTTCGCCCGTAATCCCGGACGTAGATGATGTGCCCGGTGTCGACGTGCCGGTCCCTGCGCGGCGGAACTCGTCCGGTTCGACGGGCGTCGCGTTCGGATCGATCGGTGGAAGGCCAACGGGATCGATGGTGGGAAGCGCCGGCATTGCCGGTGGCGGAGGCGTCGCCGTGCTTGCCGAATTTGGAGGTCCCTCGGTCGCGCGTCTCGGCGGCTGCGGAGCGGGCACGGCGGGCGGCCGGAGCGGGATCACCCGCTCAGGAGGTCGCCCCCGAGTGTATTCACCTTGCGCCGTCGCGACGACAAGAAGAATCGCAATGCTCGTATGCAAGAGGACACTGCCGATTGTGCCGCTCTTGTTGCGCTCGCGCTTCGGACGCGACTCCACCAATTCCGTGAACATTTTCCACTCCGCGTAGGTATCGCTGGTGCGCCAAGTGACGGAGCACACGATAGCGCGGCTGCATGAGGGGCTCGTCTCGGATCGATTACGCGATGAGGATCGATTGATTACGAGTCGATGCGCGGCGGATTACGTCTTCGTGACCATACTTACCGCAGTACTCATCGAAGCCGAGGGTGGAAAGCTCGTGCATGCCGCCGTCGCGGCGCGCCATCTGCAATACAGGGCTGTGGGCGGGGCGGATGATTCCCTATCGCGCGTGGGGGCGAGCTAATGAAATACACGTTCTTTGAAGAATATGAGGACCAGGCCTTTCAGCAGAGCGCCGGCAACGTGATCGCGGTCTACTTCTCCAACGAGCTGGTGATCAAGGACGGCAACGTGCTGTTTCGCGCCGTCTGCGCCGATGAGGAGTGCCAAACGCCGAATGGCCCGGTCACGCCGACCTTCTTCGAGGCGGAGTATCTCGGCACGCACTGCCGGAAGATCAGCGAAGAGCGTGCGCGCGACATCCATCCCAAGCTGTTCGAGTACCTGGACACGCTGGCCTGAGAGAAACACCCGCCCCGCATGAGCGTCTCTCTGGTGTCATTCACCGGACCGAGGGTTGGGCGAGCCAGAGCCAGCGTTGGAGATCGCAGGAGCGCCATCGGGCGTCGTTGATCATCGGCTGCGCGTCCCCTCGAGCCGCTGGCCGGCGCGGGCGATCGTCATCGCGGCGCTGCTCATTCCCTTCCTCGTGTTGCTCGTCTATTCGGACTTCATTCCGATGTGGGACGGGCGCGTCTACGCGAACTGCATCGTGTACACGGCGATCGGGAAGATCGGCGCGTTACGCTGCGCCAACCACCCTGGTCTCGCCTACATCGGCATCCACGCGATCGTTCAATCGGTCGCGCCCTACAGCCGTCCGCTGATGCTCGCCGTCGATTGTGCGCTGGCCACGCTCGGGCTCTTCGCGTTCTACCGAATTCTTCTGCGCTGCTTTCCCGGCGAGGATCGCGCGCTGGAGCGCGCACTGGTGCTGCTGGCGCTGAGCGTCAATCCAGTGCTCCTCGCCAACATCGTGCAGCCGAATCTCGACCTCGGCGTCGTGGTGTTCTTCCTCTGTTGCCTCTGGGCCGTCGTCGAAGAACGGGTGGTGCCCCTTGCCATCGCCGGCACACTGCTCGTCTTCTCGAAAGAGACGGGGATGATGCTCTATGGACTGCTCGGTGGTTTGTACGGCCTGATGATGATTCTTCGGGCCCCGATGAGCCGCACGGAGAAGGTGGCGAAGATCCGGCGCTGGCTGCCGGCGCTGTTGCCGCTGCTCCTCTTCGTGCTGTACCTACTTGCGGTGACCATGATCGAGATGCCGGCCCTCTGGGCATCGCCGGACGTCGAGACCGCGCGGCCGTCCGTGCTCGATCAGTTCCTGACGATTCGGCTGCTCGATCCCGTCTTTCTCGTTTACGTCGCGCTGATCTTCGTCATCAATTTTCTATGGGTGCCCAGTGTCGTGATCGCGATCGACGCACTCATTGGCGCAGCGAGGTTCGCGGTCGCCGCGCCGCGGCGCGCGGTCGCCGGCGCGGACGCGACGTGGGCGCCGTTTCTCACCGTGCTGACGCTGCTGAGTGTCATCGCCGGGACGCGCTATCTCACGTACGCGAACGCACGGTACATGCTGCCGCTCTACCCGCTGCTGTTGATCGCGTTTTACCTCGCCACGTTGCGCAGCATGCCATCGCGCCGAGCTCGGCTGGCCGTGCTCACAATCGTTCCCGCGCTGCTGGCGTGGTCGATCGTGCGCTCCGACGATCCGATCTCGCGCCGATTCTTCGGCACGTTCGACGGAGGCTCGCGTCCGTTCCTGCACATGACTTCGCGCACGAATGAGTGCTGCGGGCTGGGTCGCGACCAGCTCGCGTACAACCTTCAGTTTGTCGCCCTCGGGCGGGTGCAACGCGATGCCTTCGCCGACATCAGACCCACAGGCAGCACGGTGATCGTAATGCACCCGGTGACGAACTGGTTCACCAGTCTTCAACTCGACAGCCGCACCTACGCGCCGACCTTGCACAACGCGAACGCCTTTCGTCCGTACTATCGCCTTCCGGAGTGGGTGCTGCATCGGCCGCCGGCGCCGGCGTTGATCTACTATCTCGCCTTTCCCTTCGCGCGCAACGACTCGTCGCTGACGGCGCTGCGCGCGCGATACGACGATGTTCGCACGACGCAGTACGAGCGCGGCGGCGTGCGGCTGACGGTCTATTGCATGCGGCTGCGCGAGGTGCCGGCGGCGGACGTCGAGCCATGCGCCACGTCTCCCGAACGCGTCACGGCGCAGCGACCGTGACATCGATCGCCGTATATTGCAGCTCTCCGCGCACCCGACATCCGCGATGACGACAAAACACATCACGGTACTCACGCCGTGCTTCAATGAAGAAGAAAACGTGGGGCCGCTCTACGAAGCGGTTCGCGACGTCTTCGCGCGGCTGCCGCAGTACCGCTACTCGCATCTGTTCATCGACAACGCCTCGCGCGACCGAACGGTCGACATCCTCCGCGGCATCGCGGCGACGGATCCGCATGTCAAAGTGATCGTCAACACGCGGAATTTTGGGCACATCCGGTCGCCGTACCACGGCTTGCTCGAGGCCGAGGGCGACGCGGTGATCGGCATGGTCGCCGACTTTCAGGATCCGCCCGAGATGATCCCGCAGCTGATCGCGAAGTGGGAGGAAGGCGCCAAGCTCGTACTGTGCGTGAAGAGCGGCAGTCACGAGACGAAGGCGATGTTCTGGCTGCGCTCGCGCTACTACAACACGCTGTCGAGCATCGCGGAAGTCGACATCGTCCGGAACGCGACGGGGTTCGGCCTATATGATCGCGAGGTGCTGGAGGCGGTCCGCCGGATCAGCGATCCGTATCCGTTCTTTCGCGGTCAGCTCGCCGAAGTCGGCTATGAGCCGGCGCTCATTCCGTACCAACAGCCGGCGCGCCAACGCGGCATCACGTCGCAGAATTTCTATTCGCTCTACGACATGGCGTTTCTTGGACTGGTGAATCACTCCAAGGTGCCGTTGCGTCTTGCCGCGCTGCTCGGATTTCTGATGGCCGGCCTCAGCCTGCTGGCGGGCTTCGGCTATCTCGCCGCGAAGCTCCTCTTCTGGAACTCCTTCTCGCTCGGCATCGCGCCAATCCTCATCGGGTTCTTCTTCATGTCGGCGATCCAGATGATCTTCGTCGGCATCCTCGGTGAGTACGTCGGGTTCATCTACACGCAGGTGAAGAACCGGCCGCATGTCTTCGAGCGCGAGCGCATCAATCTCTGACCGCCCGGCCGGCGCTACCGCTTGGCGTGCACCTCGTAGAGCCGGATGATTTCGTTCGGCAGCCGCAGCGCCGACCGAATCTGCGACTCGATCTCCTGCTGAAAGACGTGCGACGCGATGAGGATGGGCTCGGGGTGGCCGCGCAGCGCATCGGGCGCGATGATCGGCGCGCCGTGCAACTGTTTGCCGTGGAACTTCAGGTTCGAGTCTACGAAAGCGATGATGTTAGCCTCGGCGAGCGCGGTCGTCGCCAACAAGCGCTGCGTATGCGTCCCGACGCCCCAGACCAGAATCGGGCGCTTCGTATCGGCAAGCGCAGTCATGGTTTCGCGCAGACCGCGCTCCATCGCTTCGCAGGCATCGATGTAGCGCTGAAGCGCCGCGGAAGAATCGCCATCCGGCTCGATGGCCAGCGCGATCGCAGGCACCAGCTGAAAGATCGCCGAGACGTTCGACATCGTCGTGCCGAAGCTCTGCTCGCGGGCATTTTGTACCGAGTAGAGCTCGGTGAAGCCGTTCACCGCCATCAGATTTCGCAGGGACGTCGGCGAAAAAAAGTTGATGTGCTCAGTACTAAAATCCTGAAAGGGCGCGTTCGTCCAATCTGTGAACCTGAGCGCGTCAGGCACCTCGACGTAGACCCGGCCAGCCGGATTCAACACGCCACGAATCAGTCCAAGGGCCTCACGCAATTCGCGCACGTGCTCCAGCACGCCGACGAGAATGATGAGATCGAACCGCTCCTCGACCTTCGGCAGATCGGCGATCGTTCCGGTCAGCACGCGCAGATCGTACAACCGGCGCGCGGCCACGGCGCACGCCGGCGCAGGGTCGAGTCCCGTCACATCTGCGAATCCCCGCGTGCGCAGCGCCGAGAGCAGTGATCCGTTCGAGCATCCGACGTCGAGCACGCGGGTGCCGTCCGCCGGAACGCGGTCGCGAATGATCGACGCGATGATCTCGAGGCGCGAGCGATCGAACGTCGATTCTTCTCCATCGCGCTGGTGGTACTCGTACTTCGATAGATCGCGGTAATAGGCATCGAAAGCGGCCTGTTCGGGAATTCCGTCGGCATAGCCGCAACCGCAGAAGACGCAGACGACCACGTCGTACCCGGCATGCAGGCTCGCGCCGGGCACTGCCTCGAACCGCTGGCGAAAGAGCACGCGCACGTCGCGGCCGCCGCACACTGGGCACGCGCGCTTCGCCGGGGCCGCGTCAGCCACGTGCGTTCCCCGGGCGCGCCGTACGCTCCTCCGGCACCGCGTAGCAGACGAGGTCCCATCCCTGCTCGTTGTGCGGCCGCAAGAACAATCGGTAGCCGTCATTCATCGCGTGCATCACGAGCGGCACGCGCCACAGATGATCCTGCGCGTGATACGCCGAGACCGCGAGGACCGGCTTCTCTCGGCGAATCAGCTGCTCCGCGCCCGCGAGCGCGTCGAG
>JALZAE010000576.1 GCA_030948535.1 Gemmatimonadota bacterium
ACACCTAGCACCTGACACCTTTCGCGTACCAACTTTCCCCCAATGCGCACTACCGGAATTCATCACGTCACGGCCATAGCGGGCGAACCGCAGCGGAATCTGGACTTTTACGCCGGCGCGCTCGGAGTTCGGTTGGTGAAGCGGACGGTGAATTTCGACGATCCCACGACGTATCATCTGTACTTCGGTGACGCGACGGGACGACCGGGGAGCATTCTCACTTTTTTTCCATGGGCGGGCGCGCGCGCCGGCCGGCATGGGCACGGACAGGTCGGCGTGACCTCGCTAGCGATTCCGACCGCGTCGATCGGCTACTGGATCCAGCGGCTCATCTCGAAGGGGATCGAGTACACGGGTCCCGATCAGCGATTCGGCGAGCCGGCGATCGCATTTCCTGATCCCGATGGTCTCACGCTCGAGCTCGTCGGCAGCGATCGCGCGAGCAAGATGCCGGCGTGGAGCGGAGGGCCGGTGCCGGCCGAGCACGCCATTCGCGGCCTACACGCCGTCAACATGTGGGAAGAGGGTCACGCCGCGACGACGGATTTTCTCACCGGCGTGATGGGATTTCGCAGCGCGGGCGAGGAAGGCAGCGTGCGCCGCTTCGCGACCGGGGACGGCGGTCCCGGCGCGCTCGTCGACGTGCGCGACACCACGGGTTTTTGGAAAGGCACCATGGGCGCCGGGGCTGTGCATCATGTCGCCTGGCGAGCTGCCGACGCGGAGTCGCAGTTGGCGATGCGAGCCGAAATCGTCGCGGCCGGCGTGAGCGCAACGCCCGTGATCGACCGGCAGTACTTCCACTCCGTCTACTTCAATGAGCCGGGCGGCGTGCTGTTCGAGATCGCCACCGACGGTCCGGGATTCGCGATCGACGAATCACCCGAGGAGCTCGGCCATGCGCTGAAGCTTCCGCCATGGATCGAGCCGCGACGAGCGTCGCTCGAAGAGGTGTTGCCGCCACTGCACATGCCAGGCGCGCATCCGTTTTCGGGCGACGTGGCCAATGAGTAAGCCTACTTGGCCGCACGTCTTCGTTCCCTCCGACAGCGGGCCCGGCGGTCCGGCGTTGCTGCTCCTCCACGGCACCGGCGCAGACGAGAACGATCTCGTGCCGATCGGGCGACAGCTCGCGCCGGGTGTCGCGCTCGTGTCGCCACGCGGACGCGTACTCGAGAATGGGATGCCGCGATTCTTTCGCAGGCTCGCGCCCGGCGTGTTTGACGAAGCGGATCTCATTCAGCGAACGCACGAGCTGGCCGGGTTCGCGCGAGAGGCGTCGGCCGCATACGACGTCGATCCGGCGCGACTCTGGGCGGTCGGATACTCGAACGGCGCGAACATCGCGGCGAGTCTGCTCCTCTTGCATCCGGAACTGTTGCGCGGGGCTGTGCTCTTGCGCGCGATGCCGCCGTTCAAGACGCCACCCACCGTTACCCGAAGCGAGTCCGGTTCGCGTCCGCGCGTGTTGATCATGTCGGGCGCATCCGATCAGATGATGCGCCCGGAGGACGCCGCCCGGCTCGCCGATGAGCTTCGCGTATCCGGTGCCGACGTGACACTCAGGCGCGCGAATGCCGGCCACGAGCTGACTGCCGCCGAGGTGAGCGACGCCGGTAGCTGGTTGCGCGAGCAGCTGGCGACGACGGAGGGATCTCATTCAGGGACGAAGCCGACATGATCTGGAACAACCGCTACACGCCCTACGCGCTCGCGCTCCTCCGCATCGCCGCGGCGATCGTCATCGCGCAGCATGGCGCGCAGAAGCTGTTCGGCGTGCTCGGGGGCGCGGGAGGCAATCCGGGGCAGTCTTCGATCGACGCCGGCAACTGGCTCATGGCGGGAGTCGGCGTGCTCGAGTGCGGAGGATCTCTGCTGATCGCGATCGGCCTCTGGACGCGTCCGATCGCGTTCCTGCTCTCGGGGGAGATGGCTGTCGCCTACTTCTGGCGGCATACGCCGCGCGGATTCTGGCCCGTGGTGAACAAGGGGGAGCCGGCGGCATTGCTCTCCTTCATCTTTCTGTTCCTGGCAGCCGCGGGTCCGGGCGCGTGGTCGGTAGATGAGTGGATGCGGGCGCGCAAAGAACTTTCCGCCTGAACGTCTCGAGATCGATCGCCGTTTTGGTTACAATCGCGAGGCGTCCTGAGTCTTGTAGTCGATGTCGCCCGACTCTCTGCGAACGCGCCGCGCCGCCACCCGATCCGCCCACGTCGCGCAAGCGGCGGTCGATCCGTTCGACCGGCTGGCGCGGCTCGCGGCGGCGATGGCGAGTGCGCCGAGGGCCGCCGTCGTGTTGCTGAATGGCGGCCCCGAAAATCCGCTCACGCTCGCCGGCCGTATCGGGTTCGATGAAACGAGCGCGCCCCGCGCCCTCCCCTTCGGCGATTCGATCTGCCAATACGTGCTCGCGTCGCGCGAGCCGCTCGTGATCGACGACGCGCGGCAGCATGCGCTGGTGCGCGACGTCCGCATGATGGCCGGCGGCGACGTTGCGGGCTTCATCGCGATTCCGGTCATCGGGGCGCGCGACGATGCCCTCGGCGCGCTCATCGTGGCGGACCCATCACCGCGGCGCTGGCGCAGCGGCGACGTGCAGGGGCTCGAGGACTTGGCCTTCAGCGTCGCGGCGGAGATCGCCGCCGGCCCGTCGACGTCGATGCGCGTCGCGATCCCGCGCAGCAGCGGGGAGCAACGCCTGGCGAGTGAGGCCGAGCTGATCAAGCACCGGCGCGCCGAAGAGGCGCTCCGCGAGAGTGAAGAACGGTTTCGCGCGATGTTCGAGCAGGCAGCGGTCGGCATGGCGCACGTCGATCTCAACGGCGCGTGGATGCGGGTGAATCAGCGTCTGTGCGACATCGTCGGCTTCGACCACGATGAGCTGCTCGCGCGCAGCGTCCAGTCGATCCTGCATCCCGAGGACGTCGTGGCCCATCAGGAGCAGATGCGGCGGATGACCTCGGGTGAGATCTCGACGTCGGCGCTGGAGCATCGCTATCTGCGCAAAGACGGCACGGTGATCTGGGCGACGCTGACGCTGTCGCTGATGCGCCAGACGAGCGGCGCGCCGAAATACTTCATCGCGATCTTCGAGGACATCACTCAGCGCAAGCAGCTCGAGCTGCAGTTCTTTCAGTCGCAGCGACTGGAAGCGGTGGGGCTTCTCGCCGGCGGCGTCGCGCACGACTTCAACAATCTGCTCACCGCGATCACCGGCTACAGCGACGCGCTTCTCGATGCGATGGAAGAGGCGGACGAGCGGCGCACCGACGTCCGACAAATTCGCCGCGCGGCCGAGCATGCGGCGGCGCTGACGGCGCAGCTGCTCGCCTTCAGCCGCAAGCAGGTGCTGCGTCCGAAGGTGCTCGACCTGAGTGCGGTGGTCGTCGGCATGGACAGCATGCTGCGCCGGCTGATCGGCGAGGACATCGATCTCCACACTTTCGCCGGCAGCGAGGCCGAGATCAAAGCCGGGCGCGTGCGCGCCGATCCGGCGCAGGTCGAGCAGGTGGTGATGAATCTGGTGGTCAATGCGCGCGACGCCATGCCCGACGGCGGACGCATCACGATCGAGACGGCGAACATCGACTTGGGTGAGAGCTACGCGCACCGGCACGTCTCGTTCGTGCCGGGCAAATATGTGATGCTCGCCGTCACGGACACCGGCTGCGGCATGGACAAGGAGACGGAAGGGCGCGTGTTCGAGCCGTTCTTCACGACGAAGGGACCCGGCAAAGGCACGGGTCTCGGGCTGTCGACCGTGTACGGCATCGTCAAGCAATCCGGCGGCTATATCTGGGTCTATAGCGAGATCGGACACGGCACGACGTTCAAGATGTACCTGCCGCGCGTCGAGGACGCCGTCGACGTGCCGCGCGCGCCCGAGCCACCGAAGTCATTCGAGATGCTGCGCGGCACCGAGACGATCCTGCTGGTCGAGGACGAGGACTCGCTGCGCACGCTGATCAATCGGATGCTCTCGAAGTACGGGTACTCCGTGCTCGAGGCACGTCACGGCCGCGAAGCGCTGGCCATTTGCGAGGCATACAAGGGACGCATCCACGTCGTCGTCACCGATGTGGTGATGCCCGAGATGGGTGGCCGCGAGCTCGTCGACCGGCTCGTCTCGCTGCGCACCAACGACCCGCCGATCCGCGTGCTGTTCATGAGCGGCTACCCCGGCGGGGACATGGTACGCCGCGGTGTTCTCGATGCGCAGACGGCGTTTCTGCAGAAGCCGCTGACGTTGGCGAGCTTGGCCAGAAAGATCCGAGAAATTTTGGATTAGGTGCTAGGTGCTAGGTGTTGCGGGGAAGTGACCAGAAGTAGAAAAACGGCGCTCATTGAGCGCCGTTCGCGTATTCCGTGCGAGCCCTAACACCCCGACAGCTAACACTTAACACCTTACTGAATCGCGCGCTGTTCTCCCGTTCCCCGCTCCATCATCCGCGTCAATTGCACCAAGCGATGCTCCGTGTCGCGCAGCACGTGCTCGGCGGCGTCGAGGCGGCTGGCCATTGTCTCGCTCGGCGTCGCGCGGTCGAGCGCGGAGCGGCCTTTGCGGACCTGGGCAAGCGCGCCAACGAGCCCGGCGTACGTGCCGCCCCGATGCTGCGATTCGTCAGCCTTCTCGCGCGGGGTCGGCGGGGATTGCTCGAGACGCAGCGATGCGCGCCGGCCATCGTGGGAACTGTCGCCGGTCTCGCGGATCTCATCGAGCAGCGTATCGACCTGCCGAAGCAATGCTTCGGAGTCGTACAGAAGCGCGCTCGCGGACCGTGCTCCCGAGGACAGCTGCTCGGGAGCACGGTTCGCTGACAGCGGCTTCCGAGACGAGGTCACACGTCGCCTTGCTCGAGGATGCGCCGGGCGACGGTGTCGACGACGTTCACCGAGTTGTACGCGCCTTCGAGCACCTTGCGGCGCACGTCGGTCACGCGCTGCGGGTCGAGCCCGGTGGTTTCGGCCGCCTTCGCACGTCCTGCATCGCTGATCTGCACGCGATCTTCGCGATTGCGGGACGCCGCCGGACGCTCGCTGGAAACGCTAGGGGCAACCGAGGGCTTCACGCTCTCTGCGGGCGCGGTCTTCGGCTGCTGGATCTCTGCACTCTTTCCGTGAATTCTCATGGACATCCTCCTCTCATACTTATATCGACATGACCAGGGAAAAGCTTTAGCGACCGGTCACATCGTCCGGTCATCCCGACCACTCGCGGCAAAATCGCCGCCCGTCAGCTATCGCAAAATGTTCACCTGGGCCGTCGCGAAGCGCGGCGGCAGGTAGTTCTCGCACCCACCGATCCGTCGCGACTCCAGGCCACGGATCGCCTGCAGCGAAGCATCGCGCAGCTCACTCAGCCTGTCGCGCAGCAGCTCGCCCGACTCCGCCCGCGCTTCCATCGCCTGCAACGTCTGATGGAGAAAGGGCGCCATCTCATCGACCGCTTCGTCCTTGTGCAGCTCGCCCGAGTTGGCGGACAGCTCGCGCTGCAACTGATCGCGCTCGCCGGCCAGTTCATGATAGCGCGCCATCTGACCGCGATCGAGCGCTTCCATCTGGTCCGCGATGAGCGCCATCAAGCGTGCGTAAGCGTGCACGCGCGTGCGCAGCGCCTCCGGCTCGCTCGGTGGCTCGGACAACATCGCCATGCCGGGGATGTACATCGTGCTCACGCGCGAAGCTCACCAAGGCCGCTCTGCGCGGTTTCGGTGTGAAGCACCGGCCGGCGTGTCGTCGCGTTGGTGGTGGCGGTGGACACCGCCGCCTTTTCCCACGCTTCGTGCAGGCTGGCGACCATTCCGATGATGCGTCCGAGCAAGAGCGTATCGAGCGAGCGGCCGACCGTGAGCAACTCGCTGGCAAAGTAGGCGTAGAGCGCCGCGAGTCGCTGCGCGAGATCGCCGCCCTTCTCGAAATCGAGCGTGGCGCGCAACTCGGAGATGATGGCGGAGGCCTTCTGCAGGCTCGTCGCCTTTCCCTCAAGGTCGCGCGATTCGATCTGGCTCTGGGCCCGACGAAGATTCGCCAGCAGATGGTCGTACATGAGAGGCACAAGGCGCTCCGGCGAGCGGCTCATGACTTCGCGTTCCAAGTAGTCCGTCTCGGTACGATTCATCGGTTCTCCTCGAGAGTTCGCATCGCGCTCAGCGCACGAGATTGAGAGTGCGGCCGCCGACCGGGGGCTTGTACGCCGTACGCACCGTGTCGGCGAAGCGCAGCTGCTCGATCTCGCGCCCGATCTCCGTGCGGCCCAGCGTGGTGCGATCGCGCAGCTGCGCGTAGCTCGCCATCACCTGCGTGCCGAGGGCGGTCACCGGCCCGAGAATCGCCTCGACGGCGCGAACCGTCGCATCATCGGCCGGGCCATCCCGAAACGCATTGCGCGCGACGGACAGCTCGCGAATGATCGGATCGACCGCGCGCTGCTTGTTGTCGCACGCCTCGAGCGCCATCACCAGGGCGACGACCTCGCGACGGTCGGCCGCGGCAATCGCACCGACGGCCATCCGCAACAGCGCCGTGTACTCCTGCTGCGCTTCACGCGCGAGACGCCGAAAGCGCTCCAGTCGGCCGCTCTCGTCCACGAGTGCCGGTGCGGTCATGAGATCGGCGCTCCCGGCGTCCGCGCACGCGCGGCCGCATCGAAAGCATCGCGAAGCTCCTGCACCATGGCAATCAACCGCTCGAGTCGTGCGCCGTCCGGATGGATCCCGATGTCGATGAGCTCGCCGAGCAGGAAACCGTAGAGTCCGTCGAGCTGCGTCGCGATAGCGCCACCGCGATCGCGGTCGAGCGTCAGGAGGAGCTCGCTGACGGCTTTGCTCGCGCGGTCCAACGCGGTCATCCGCGGCTCGCTCTGGCCGACTTCGATCGCCAAGCGCGCCCGCTGCATCTGGGTGAGCACGTGATCGTAGAGGATCACGACTAACTGCTCCGGCGTCGCCGAGAGAACCCGCGTTTCGGTGTACTTGTCCCCTGCCATGACTGCGAGCATTGCCATCCTCTTTAGAGCGATCGATTACGTGTGGTCAGGCGCCTGAGCTGGAGCTGGTGCCGGTCGAGGTCAGCGACGCGAGCTGCGACGAGAACGCGCTGCCCATCGTCTGGAGTCTGCTGAGCACACTCTCCATCGCGATGAACTGCTGCGTGAGCGACGTCCGCTCCTTGTCGAGCATCTGTGTGACATTATCGGCACGCGACCGGAGAAACTCGGAGTTCTTCGCGATCAGATCGAGCGTCAGCGGGATCGTGCCCGTGCCCGACTGGGTAAAGAGCGCTGCCGAATTGAGCGTCAGACCGGTGATGCCCTGCGAGAAATCGATCGTGCCGATCGCTCCGGTGGCGGTGCCGGTG
>JALZAE010000579.1 GCA_030948535.1 Gemmatimonadota bacterium
CGCTCCGCCGCGACTGGCAGAATCATTTGACGAAGCTGTTCACTTCCGGAGCAGCTTGAAGGCGTGGTTCCAGGTGCCGTGGCTAAGACCGTAGTTCACCCAGAGAATGCACAACGGCTCGAGTAAGCGCGCGCCCTCGATGCCGCCTGTGTCGATCGATCCCGGCCAGCCAAAATCCTCCAGGATCTTCGTCACCGTCTGCTTTGCGCTCGCATCGTTGCCGGCGATGAACATATCGGGCGGTCCGCCGGGAAAGCTCGGATTCACCATGTGCGCGTTACCGACGATGTTGAACGCTTTCACCACACGCGCATTGGGCAGCCAACGTTGAACCTGCTCGCCGCCGGAGTCGGTGTGACCGAGCGCGAGCGACGGCGGCTTTCCCTCCGCGTACACGAGCGGGTTCGTCGCGTCGATCACCACCTTGCCGGCGAAATTCTCGGTGCCCGGGCGCTTCCGGCGAGGGGGTCATCAGCAGTAGGATGGT
This sequence comes from Gemmatimonadota bacterium, assembly GCA_030948535.1. Taxonomy (GTDB): domain Bacteria; phylum Gemmatimonadota; class Gemmatimonadetes; order Gemmatimonadales; family Gemmatimonadaceae; genus JALZAE01. The sequence goes on from JALZAE010000579.1 coordinate 488, forward strand.
CGAACCCACAACCGTGTGCCGCCGATGACAAACTCGATGACCGTCCCGCCTCCGCCCTCGACGACGTTCGACCACTACTGGATGCCATTCACGGCGAATCGTGCGTTCAAGCAGGCGCCGCGAATGCTGGTCTCAGCGAAGGACATGCACTTCCGCGCGAGCAATGGGCAGCGCGTGCTCGACGGTACGGCCGGACTCTGGTGCGTGAACGCCGGGCACTGCCGCGAGCCGATCGTGAGCGCGATCGCGGAGCAGGCAAGCCGGCTCGACTACGCGCCTGGATTTCAGATGGGTCATCCACTGAGCTTCGAGCTCGCCACTCGGTTGACTCAACTGCTCGACGCCGATGAGTCGACACGAGATCTCGATCACGTCTTCTTCACGAACTCGGGATCGGAAGCGGTGGACAGCGCGCTCAAGATCGTGCTGGCGTATCACCGCGCGAATGGCGAGCCGGAGCGCGTGCGCTTCGTTGGACGCCTTCGCGGATATCACGGGGTCGGCTTCGGGGGCATCTCGGTCGGCGGCATCGAGGCCAACCGGGCGCAGTTCGCCGCGCAGGCGCTGCCCCACGTCGATCACCTGCCGCACACGCACGACCTGGCGCGCAACGCATTCAGCACAGGACAGCCTCAGCACGGCGCCGAGTTGGCGGACGAGCTCGAGAACATCGTCAAGCGCCGCGGCGCCGACACGATAGCGGCAGTGATCGTCGAGCCGGTGGCCGGATCGACGGGTGTACTCATCCCGCCGATGGGGTATCTCGAGCGGCTGCGAGCGATCTGTGATGAATACGGCATCCTGCTCATCTTCGACGAGGTGATCACCGGGTTCGGCCGGCTCGGCGCGGCGTTCGGCGCGACGTATTTCGGCGTAGCGCCCGATCTAATGACAGTCGCGAAGGGAATTACCAATGGCGCAGTGCCGATGGGCGCCGTGTTCGCGCGCCACTCGATCTACGACACGGTGGTCACCAGCGCGACGCAACAGGGGATCGAGCTGTTCCACGGCTACACCTACTCGGGCCATCCACTCGCCTGCGCCGCAGCGCTGGCAACGCTCGACGTCTATCGAGACGAGAACCTGTTCGCGCGTGCGGCCGCGCTTGCACCGTATTGGGCGGAGCGCCTACACACGTTGGCGGACGCACCGAACGTGATCGATGTGCGCACGGCGGGTCTGGTCGCCGGCATCGAGCTGACGCCGCGGGCCGGGTCGCCGGGCGCACGTGCCTACGAGACGTTCGTCGACTGCTTCGAGCACGGACTCCTCACGCGCGTGACGGGCGACATCATGGCCCTGTCACCGCCGCTGATCGTGTCGAAGGAGCAGATCGACGAGATCGTCGCCGGAGTCGGCGCGGCGCTGGCGAGACGCGCATAGGTGCAGGTTGCGGGGGCACCGCTCACGATCGAGGTGCACGGTCGGTTGGCGTGGAAGGAAATGATCGGCTTTCTCGGGGCGCGAGCTACCCCGGGCGTCGAACTGGTGGAGGGAGGACGCTACTGGCGGACGCTAGCTGTGGGTGAAGCACGCGGCACGATGGGAGTCGCGTTCGCTGATGGCGAAATGTCCATCGACGTTTCGCGCTCACTCGTTCCAGTAAGCGGTGCGGTCCTGAATGCTGTGCGAGATGTATTCGATCTCGACGCCGACATCGAGTTGGTCGAATCGGTTCTCCGCGTGGATCCGGTACTGGCGCGATCGATCGGCAAGAGACCAGGGCTGCGAGTGCCCGGCTCCGTCAACGGATTCGAGATCGCGATACGTGCAGTGTTGGGACAGCAGGTGAGTGTGCGCGGCGCAAGCACACTGGCGGGCCGCCTGGCGGACGCGACGGGTGAGCCACTCGTTAGCCGGAGTGAGACGCTACTCGAGGGCGCGCCGGCAGCGCTGACTCGGCTCGCCGCGACGCCCGAGGGAATTGCCGAGGCCGGCGTCGATCGCATAGCGGCATGTGGACTTCCTCGAGCGCGCGCCGCGTGCATCGTAGGGCTCGCCATCGCAGCGGCCTCGGGTGCGCTGGGCTCACTCAATCCCCTCGCGCGCGCCAACGCCGAGCGCGACGTACCGGAGTACTTTGAGCGACTGCTCGCGCTGCCCGGCATCGGTCCATGGACGGCGCAGTACATCGCGATGCGAGCGTTGCGATGGTCGGACGCGTTTCCCGATGGCGATCTTGCATTGCGGAAGGCAGCCGGTGGTATCACCGCCGCGGAGTTGCACCGGCGGGCCACCCGATGGAAACCGTGGCGCGCGTACGCCGCCATGCACCTGTGGGCGAGCTTGAGCGACGGAGCGACCTGATGGTCACCTACGACATAGTGCCGACCGGCGTCGGCGATCTGCTGATCGTTGCGGAAGAGGATGGGTTGACGGAGGTCCTCTTCGATGGCCATCCAGACTTGTCCTGGCAGCGCGATTCATCGCCTGGCTCAATTCTCTCGACAGTACGCGCGCAAATCGAATCGTATTTCGCCGGCACTCGAACGACCTTCGACGTGCCGCTCGCGCCTCGCGGCACGCCGTTCCAGCAGCGAGTCTGGAACGAGCTGCGCGCGATTCCTTACGGTACCACCATCACCTACGGCGAGCTGGCGCGCCGCGTCGGCGATGTGAAAGCATCACGCGCCGTCGGCGCCGCGAATGGGCGCAACCCCATACCGATCATCGTCCCGTGCCATCGCGTGGTCGGCACGAACGGATCCCTCACCGGATTCGGGGGCGGCATGGCGCGAAAGCTGTGGTTGCTGCGCCACGAGGGAACGGGGGATGGATTGTTTGAACCGACCGGCTAGCGCTCACTTCTTTCCGCTCTGATGCGCGAGCACGAACGGGCGAATGCGCTCGACGATGAAGTGGTGCCAGAGGCGATCCACCATGGCCGGCATCTCCTTCGGCCGACGGATGACGAGAAGACGCGCATTTCGAGAGTCTTCAGCTCGCTGGGTGCCGGTGCTTGCGCGACCGTTCTCGACGTGAGCACGACAGCACTGGCGATACCGAGCACTATGCGGCTGATGGGCATGATTGTATCGAAGGATCGGGCGGGGATCGGCGCCCCGGATTGGGGCTAGCGTTGGACTTCACCTTCCATACAACATCTACTCGAGGTCTTGATCGCGCTCGATGACACCAGCTCCGGAGATCACGTGAAGCGACTCCTTACAGTCTTCGTCGTGCTCGCAATGCTCACGATGGCGAGCGGCGCTGCGCACGCACAGGGCATCCCGCCCGCGACGGCCAGTCAAATTCAGGGGGCCGAGCATCTGCTCGTGGTGATGGACGCCAAGCGCCTGCTCGAGTCGACGATCGAGAGCTCGATCCAGACGCAGCTCAAGCAAATGCCGCAGCTCGCGCAGGTGCAGGACGTACTGCGCAACTTCATGGCACAGTACATGAGCTACGAATCGCTCAAGCCCGACCTCGTGTCGATGTACGCCCACGCGTTCACCGAGCAGGAGCTCCGCGACATGGCGGCGTTCTATGAAACGCCGCTCGGCCACGTAGTACTGACCAAGCTTCCCGAGATATCGGCGAAGGGCGCGGCGCTTGGGCAGCAGCGGGTGCAAGAGCATTTGCCGGAGCTGATCGAAGCGGTGCAGGCGCGGATGCAACAGCTCGCGAGCGACTCGGCCAAAGTGCAGCAGGCACCGAAGCCGGGATCGGCGCCGAAGCCGAAGCCCACAAAGCCAACGTGATACGCCAAGGGCGACCGCTCGCGCTTCGAATCGCCGTAACTCTTCTCGCCGCTGCCGCCTCCGCGCCGCGAATGGCGTGCGCCCAGAGCACGGGGAAAGCGACGGAGGTCAAGCAGACGCTACTCTGGCGCAAACTCGAGACTGAGGTGGCGCGCATCGATCGCGCGCACGACGGCGTGATGGGCGTGGTCATTCGCGATCTCACCAGCGGTGACGAGCTGCTCATCAACGCCGACGAGATCTTTCCCACGGCAAGCACGATCAAGATCGCGGTGCTGGCCGAGCTCTATCGCCAGGCGAAGAGTGGACGCGTCAAGCTGACCGACCTCTACGTCGTCCGTGCGGAAGACGTCGTCGGTGGGAGCGACATCGTGGCGGGGCTCACGCCGGGTATCACGCGCATCACCTATCGCGATCTGGCGACGATGATGGTCGCGGTGAGCGACAACAGCGCGACGAACATCCTGATCGATCGCATCGGTACGGACAGCGTGAACGCGATGCTCGCGCGCTTCGGTCTGCGCGAGACGCGTCTACGGCGAAAGATGATGGATCTCAAGGCGGCGGCTGAGGGGCGGGAGAACACCGCGACGCCGCGGGAAATTGTTGCGTTACTCGATTCCCTTTACCGCAACCGGCTCGTCGATTCCGCGCGCACCGCGGATTTCTTCGCGGTGCTGTCGACGCACAAGGACAGTTACATCCCGCGTCTCCTTCCTGAGGAGGTGCGCATCGCCAACAAACCAGGCTGGCTCGAAGCGGTGCGGAACGACTGCGGCATCGTATTCGTTCCGCGCCGGCCCTTCGCAATCTGCGTGATGACGACGTTTGATCGCGACGAGCACGCCTCCGAACGAGCGATCGCAGAGATTGGCATGGCGGCGTATGGCTACTTCGACCGCGTCGCGAGGGCCTCCCGATACGGCAGGGTAGTGTCGCCACGGTGACGTGCGGAGCCTTGCTGCCGTCTTGACGGTGTTATTATTCGTCAGACCTCTGCAATGCCGCCCGCCGTCCTATTCCAACACCCGATCTCGATGCCGAAGGCAAAGACAGTTCCCGTCCCAGCGACGAAATCTGCCGCCGAGCCGGTGGTCACGAACGCCGCCGCGCTCTGCGCCAGCGCCGACGCGCTGTACCGGGCCGCTGCAGAGAGCTGCCGCCAGCACGCGCGTTACTCGCGCCTGGTGGAGCATGAAGTCTGCGACGCCGAGCAGGATGCGGCGTGCGAGATGGTGACGGTGAGTGATTCGCTGTTGCAGCGACTGCTCGGCGAATACGAGGATGGGGCGGCGCTCCGGGAGTCGAAAACCGACCAGGCCTGGTGGCACCGAGCGAACATGCTGTTGCACGCGAGCCGCGAGTATGTTCGTCACCGCCAGCGCTGCGATGATGTCGGAAAGGGATCGTCTTCCCATTCGGCGGAGCTGCTGGGCAAGATGCAGCTCGAATACGAGCTAGCGGCATCAGCATTGATGGCGCTGCGGCAGGCGGTCGAGAGCTACCGTGAATCGCGTCCTGAAGCGAGCCTGGCTCACTGATCCAATTTCACTAGGTCTGTCCGAAGTCTGGACGCTGGAGTAGGTTACCATCATGATGGAAACCGCATTCTCGCTCTGCACGTGGTGGCGCTCCTAGCCGAGCGTCCTTTCGCACGTCCGTCATCCGCGAGGGCCGCTCTGTTGGGAGCGGCCCTCATTGCATCCATGCTCTCGGCAGCGCGTCTCTTGGACTGTAAGTCCACTCCTGTCCGAGAATCATGTTGTGTCCAAGTCCCCTGCGCGCGAGCGCGTGCTCACCGGCGACCGCCCAACCGGCGCGCTCCATCTTGGCCATTTTGCCGGAAGCCTGACGAACCGGCTCGAGCTCCAAGACCGCCATGATCAGACCGTACTGATCGCTGACCTTCAGGCGCTGACGGACAACTCTGGCGCGGCGATGAATGTACGGCGCAACGTCATCGAGGTCGCCATGGATTATCTGGCGATCGGGATCGATCCCGCCAAGACCACGATCGCCCTGCAATCCGGCATTCCCGAGCTGGCTGAGCTGATGATGCTCTATCTGAATCTCGTCTCGATGGCGAGGTTAGAACGCAATCCGACGGTGCGGAGGGAAATCGCACTCCGTGGTTTCGATCGCGGCGTGCCTGCCGGATTTCTCTGTTATCCGGTGAGTCAAGCCGCGGACATCACAGGATTCCAGGCCACGATCGTCCCGGTCGGCGACGACCAGCTGCCGATGATCGAGCAGACCAACGAGATCGTCCGGCGCGTGAATCGGCTGGCGGGCTCGCCAGTGCTTCCACTCTGCCGTGCAATGCTGTCCGCTACGCCGCGCTTGCCGGGTATCGACGGCGCCAAGGCGAGCAAGTCGACGGGGAACGCGGTGCCGTTATCCGCGTCGCCGGACCAGGTGCGTGCGCTCGTTCGGGCGATGTACACCGATCCTGGCCACGTCACCGCCGCCGCTCCGGGCAAAGTGGAAGGCAATGTCGTCTTCGCCTATCTGGATGCGTTCGACCCGGATCGAGATGCGATCACCGAGCTCAAGTCGCACTACACGCGCGGAGGGCTTGGCGACGTGGTGCTCAAGCGCCGGCTCGAGGAAGCGCTGAACACGCTACTGGCGCCCATTCGTTCGCGCCGGGCGGATCTCGAGGCGGATCGTGGCGCGGTAGAGACGATGATCGCCGGGGGAACGGCGCGGGCGCGGGTTGTCGCAGCGATCACGCTCCGTGAAGTACGGAAGGCGTTTGCTCTCGAGTAGAACAAGTCCGATCGCCGTTCCTATGGTCTTGCGACAGTCTTGTCGGGTTCGACGAGCAGCCAGCGCGAATTGGCGCCGAGTGCGTCGTGGTTCGACTTGATCTTCTTCACATAGTCGACCGTCTCCTTGTACCGCCAGCGCTCCACCTTCGGCGCGACACTCTCGATGCTCCTCCACTCACGGTGGTCGAGCTGCTGCGCGCGCGCCATGCCGCGGGCACGCATGATCGGACCCTCGCCGGCGTTGTAGCTGCCGAACATGAAAGCCGCGCGCTCGTCGTCGGTGCGCGGGTCCTTCCACTCCATCCAGAGATCGCGATCGTGCATGATGCCGGCGGCGATGTTCCACTCGGGATCATCGATCGAGGCAAACTCTGGTCGCGCGGTCTTGATCAGCTTGAAGGTCGACGGCATGAGCTGCATCACGCCGCGCGCGCCGACGCGGCTCACGGCGTTGGGCATGAGATCGCTCTCCGCCATCCCCTGCGCCTTGAAATAGTGCCAGTCGAAAGCAGGGCCGAAGAAGCGCTTGGTGTACTTTCGGAATGCGTCGTCGTATCGCTGATCGGAGGCGCGGGATGTACGTCCGGCGAGGCCACGCGCGTCGGGAGCGCGCTGCGCCGCCAGGGGCGCGGCGAGCAGCGTGGCGAGCGCCACCAGCGACCCGCGCCGGCGAGCGCTCACTTGAGGGCGCCGCCGATGATCATCGCGATGGCGATGAAGAGCGCGGCGATGAAGATCGCGACCGCGATGTTCCCTTTCCGCAGCTCCTCGGGGAAATCGACCTGCGGCGTGAGCCGGTCGATTGCGCGATAGCTGAGGAACATGAGAACGACGCCGAGTGCGGCGTAGATGAAGTTGAGGCCGACGATCCGATAGTCCAATCGAGGCTCCGGTGGGGGGCGTACTCGCAGAGGCACTACGTGCTTGGCACCTAATACGTGACGCTGCGTAGAATTAAGCAAGGCGTCGGGCGTCGGACGTCGGGCCTCGGGCACTAAAAACTGCAGGGGACCCAACACCAGACAAGTGTGGCGCCCGACGCCAGACGCCCGACGCCTAAGGACGCTCATGTATTCCACCTGCCTCTTCTGTCACAACGATCTCGGCCGAAACGAGGTCATCGAGCAATTCCCGATCGGACGACGGCTGGCGTTCGATGCGGCGAAGGGGCGATTGTGGGTCGTCTGCCGGATATGTGAGCGGTGGAACCTCACGCCGCTCGAGGAGCGGTGGGAGGCGATCGAGGAATGCGAGCGCCGCTACCGCGATACGAAGCTGCGCGTCTCGACCGAGAACGTCGGGATGGCACGACTCGGCGAAGGACTCGAACTCGTTCGCATCGGCGCGCCGCGGCGGCCGGAGTTCGCCGCGTGGCGATACGGCGATCAATTCGGGCGACGACGCCGCTCGACGATGCTCAAGGTGGGAGCGGGCGTCGGCGCGTTCGGCATAGTGTTCGGCGGCGTGCTCATCGCGGGAGCGGAGGTCGGGATCGGAATCGGATCGTTCGGGTGGATGATCTATCAGGTCGGCGCGAACGCAGTACAGCGCATCGTCCACGGCAATCCGCGCGCGGTCGTCACGCATCTGCCGATGCCGGATGGCTCGTGGTCGCCCGTGCGGCGGCGTCATCTTGCCGATGCGGTGCTGCACATCACGCAGGGCACGAACGACTGGCGCATCGTCGTGCCCCACAACAACGGCATCGCGACATACGAGGGTGAAGAGGCAATGCGTCCGGCGCGGCTACTCCTGCCGGCGATCAATCGATTCGGTGCCACGCGCGAGCAGGTGTCCGACGCCGTCAAGCTGATGGAGCGTGCCGATTCGCCGAGCAATCTGTTCGTGCGCATCGCCGCCAGCGGTTTTCCGCTGTACAAGCTGGCGCCGTCGGTCCGGGTGGCGATGGAGATGGCGGCGCACGACGAGCTGGAGCGTCGCGCCATGGAAGGCGAGTTGGCGCGGCTCGAGCAGGAATGGCGCGAGGCGGAGGAGATCGCCGGCATCGCCGACGACATGTTCCTGCCGGCGGGCACGCAGGATTTTCTGACGAAGAATCGTCCGACGTAGCGACGCCGCTACTGCTTGAGCGCGCCGGGCGGCAAGCGATACAACAGCCGCACCGTGTTTCGATCGGCGTCGGTCAACTGATACTGCCTGCCCTCGCTCGACGCGGCCATGATGTCCCGCGGATTGGGCGAATGCTCGAGTCCGAGCACGTGTCCGACCTCGTGGAGCGCGCTGTTCTGCACGGCGAAGACGTCGACCGATGTGCAGAGGATGACGTGCGCAATGACGATCTGCCCGCGCGCGTCGGCGAGACGGAAGGTCGACCCGATGCGCTCGGGCGTCGGCATCACGGCGCTCCAGGTCACGAGCACGTCGGCGACCGTCGAGTCATCGACGACGTCGAAGGTGACGCCGAGGCCGAGCTCACTCCACCGACGAAAGGCCGCGCGTGTCGTGCTGGTGAACTCGGGATCGAAGCCGCGCTCCCTCGATCGCGGCTCGACCCACACGTGCACGGGTTCAGCCAGCAAGTCTGTGCGCGTCGGCCATCGAATGGCGACTCCGCCGTTTGCTTGGAGCACGGCGGCGAGATAGCTGACGCCTCGTGCCTGGCGAAGGACGTCGCTCGTGTTGGCGATCGCGATGCTATCGGGTAAGGCGGAGCGATCGCTGTCGCGCACGGAACCACGCCGTCGCCGCCAGTACGAGGGGTCCCGGGCGGCAGCGTAAAGACGCGCCAGCTGGATGTCGACGACCCACTGGGGCGGTTGGTAGTGCTCGCCCATCTGCCGCATCCGGGCGAGCTGGCCTTCGTATGCCTGCGCAACCTGCGCGCTGTCCGCGTGCGAGAGGCGGATCAGTAGCGGAGCCTTCGGATCGACCGCGACCGATGGCGATCCATGTCGCGGCGAAGAGATGATCTCGACCACGACGATCGCAACGAGCGCGAGCGCGACGACCACCTTGATCAGCGAAGCCGATGATGGGGTCGCCATGGCGAGAATCTATGCAACCGGGCGCCGAGATCTGTGGCTGCCTCTTACTGTCCAACAGGAACCGCGAATTTTCGCGCAGGGACGCACATTCACTGTTGGTCGATTCGCGGCTCCATGCGTATCGTGTAGCCATGGCCAGAGACCTTCCCGATCGCATCCGTCGATTCTCGGACAAGGAAGTTGCTCTCATCATCAAACGTGCCGCGGAGTTGCAGGCCGCGGGCGGTGAAGAGGATGCGAGCGGCATGTCGTTGGCTGAGGTCGAGCAAGTGGCCAACGAGGCCGGCATCGATCCATTCCTGGTGCGTCGGGCAGCCTCGGACTACGCGCGGCAGCCCGCCACGCCGGAGCCTTCCGTAGTTCGCCGCGCGCCGAGCGCCGTGTCTCTGGAGACCGTGGTGAGCGGCGAGGTGCTGGAGGACGACTACGAAATGATCGTCGACGAGGTACGCCGCTCTTTTGGTGCTCCACAGCCCGGTAGCCGCCGTCGCCATCTTAGCAAGCGGAGCCGCGACTGTGTATGCGATCGGACATAGCGTGTTCGGCAGCATAGCACGACGACGCGAGGGCGAAAATACGATCGGTACTCACGCGCATCGCGGATTACGTCGAGGTTGCGGTTCGTCGCAGCGGCAACTCTTCCGGCAAGGCCTGACACCCCACATTCATTGACGATGCCAATCACCTCTACAATACCGTTGTTTCGCGCACTTGTTCTTGCTCTGACGCTGTGCGCCGCGCCGCGCCTGGCGGCGCAATCGGGCGGCATCACCGCGGCCGAGTACGGTGCCCGGCGCGATGCACTCGCGGCATCGATCGACTCCGGCGTCGTGGTCGTGTTCGGCGCACGGGAGCCGGCGCACCACTATCCGCGCTTCGCGCAGCTTCCATCGTTCAACTATCTGACCGGCTACGACGAGCCCGACGCCGCGCTGGTGATCGTGAAGCGCGGTGGAGCGGTGACCAGTACCCTCTTCGTCACGCCGGTCGATGCGATCGGCGAGATCTTCAATGGACGGCGCGCGACGGATGCGGAGATTCGCGGAAAGACCGGACTGGCGTCGCGCCCGTTTCCCGATCTCAAGACCACGCTCGACGCACTCGCCGACAAGCTTCCGCTCTATGCCGTGAACGATGTGTACTCACCGGACTTCGCTGCGTTCGACACGCTCACGTACGGCAAGAGTTTTTTGAAGGGGCTACGCGTGGAGCATCCGTCGATGCGGGTTGCCAGCGCCGACCAGGCATTGCGTGCGCTGCGCGCTAAGAAAAGTGCGGCGGAGCTGACGTTGGTGCGAAAAGCGGTGGACATCAGCGTCGCTGGTCACAAAGCCGCGCTCTGCGCGATCAAGCCGAGCGCCGGCGAGAACAACGTGCAGGCGATGATGGAGTACGTCTTCCGCAACCAGGGCGCGGACGGACCGGGCTACGCGTCGATCGTCGGCTCGGGACCGAACGGCACGACGCTCCACTACGACCGGGACGAGCGCACGATGAACGCCGGCGAAATAGTCGTGATGGATGTCGCCGCACAATATCACGGCTACTCGGCCGACGTCACACGGAGCGCGCCGGTGAGCGGCACCTTCACTTCCGAGCAGCGCGCGATCTACCAAGTCGTGCGCGATGCGCAGGCCGCCGCGGAGCGCCAAGCAAAGATCGGCGCCGCCGGCCACCTCATGGCCGACTCCGCCAACGCGTCGATGGCGGCGGGACTGGCGAAGCTTGGCTTGATCGAGTCGGCTGATGCGACCTTCGATCCGCCCTGGGCCGAGCGTTGCGCGCGCGTGCCCGCGACCTGTACTCAGCGCTATCTGTTCATGCCCCACGGCCTCGGACACGGCATCGGGCTCGACGTCCATGATCCCGCACAGCACTCGTTAGCGCCGGACGCTACCATCCAGCCGGGCGACGCCTTCACGATTGAGCCAGGTGTGTACGTTCGGCCGAACATCCTGGAGAACTTGCCGGACACGCCGAAGAATCGTGCGATGATTGCCAGGCTTAAGTCGACAATTCAGCGCTACATGAACATCGGTGTACGCATTGAAGATGATTACGTGGCGACTGCTAGCGGCGTGGAGTGGGTATCAAAGGCGCCGCGCGAGGCAAGTGAAATTGAGGCAAGCATGAAGAATTGCCCGGCCAGAGTCATTCCGTGAAGTGGGAGATCAGATGTCAGAGTGCTCCCCGAACTACCTCGCGTTGGTTATCGGCTATCGACATCTGACATCTGACGTCTGACGTCCGACTTTATGTATTCGACCTGCCTGTTTTGTAACTCTCCCCTAGGCGCTAACAATCACATCGAGCCATTCCCGGTGGGTCGCCGCGTCGCGTTCGATCCGGGAAAGGGACGGCTGTGGGCGGTCTGCACCGAGTGCGGGCGGTGGAATCTTGCGCCGCTCGAGGAGCGGTGGGAGTCGATCGAGATCTGCGAACGACTCTTTCGCGCGACGTCATTGCGCATCTCGACGGACAACATCGGCATGGCGGAACTGCGCGGCGGCATGCAGCTCATCCGCATCGGGCCGCCGGCGCAGCGGCCGGAGATCGCGGCGTGGCGGTATGGCCGCCGGCTGCTCCAACACGCCCGTCGGGACGCGACGGATTTCCGCGGCGTCGCCAAGCACAGGATCGCGCAGGCGACGGAGCGCGGGATCCTCGCCATCCGCGACTCGATGAACGCGGCCGCGCGCATCGTCCCGTACATCTTTCCCAACACCCACCTTCGCTACGACGCGCTGACGTGGATCCGCATCCGCCGCCAACGGCGCCGGGTGCTCGATGTGATCGATGCCGGCGACGGTGAGCGCGTGATCATCCGCTATGACCATCTCGAGCGCACGGAGCTGGTGCGTCCGGATCGCCTGCAGCCGTGGCGTCTGCGCATCGAGCACGAGCTCGGCGAGACGACGCTGACCGGAGATGCGGGACTGCGCACGGCCGGGAAGCTGCTCGCCGCACTCAACGGATTCGGCGCGACGCAGGGCGAAGTGCAGTACGCGCTCGCGAAGCTCGAGGACGCGGGGGATCCCGACGGCTACTTCGCGCGAGTCGCCGCGCTCGCGCTGCGCACAGCGTGGGGAAAAAATCCTGAAGCATCGCGGACGACGCCGGTCGACCGTCCCGACGCGTCGCTCGCCGAGCGGCTGGCGCTGCACATCACGAATCGCTCATTCCTCGGACGTGGGGGCATCGGCAGCGAGCCGAAGACGGCGCTTCCGCTGCTTCCCTTGGTCGACCGGCTCGCGCTCGAGATGGCGGCGAATGAGGACGCAGAGCGGCGCGCGATGCAAGGCGAGCTCGCGGAGCTCGAGGAAGCGTGGCGCGAGGCCGAGGAGATCGCGGCGATCTCCGACTCGATGTTCTTGGAGAAGATCATTACAAGGGCGTCGGGCGTCGGGCGTCGGGCGTCGGGAACTGCCCGCTCGATCCTGTTC
>JALZAE010000586.1 GCA_030948535.1 Gemmatimonadota bacterium
GTCGACGCGATGGCCCGGCCGCGCACCAGCGGGATGCCCAGCGTGCGATGGTAGTCGGGCGAAATGACCCGCGTCTGCATCGACGGCGCGTCTTCCGGCTTGATTGGCGGGCGTCCGTCGATCGCAAAGCTGAAGGTGAAGCCCGAGCTGCTGAGCGGCAGCGCGCTGATCGCGCCGACGGACCGCGTGCCGGGCTGCGCCGCGAGCCGCTCCAACAGCTGCTCGTAAAAGGTGGCGACCTTGTCGTCGTCGGCGTACGAGGCCTGCGGAACGGTCATGTCGATGGCGACGCGCTGCTCCGGATGAAACCCGGGATCCACGCGCTGCAGCCGGAGGAAGCTCTGCATCATGAGCGCGGCACAGGTCAGGAGAACGAGTGCGAGCGCGATCTCGGCGACGATCAACGCGCCGCGGAGGCGGCGTCCTCCCCAATCGCTGACCATGCCACGCCCTCCGGCGCGGAGCGAGAGCGCGAGTCCGCTGCCGTTGCGCTTCACGAGCTGCAGCGCCGGCGCGATGCCGAACACGATTCCGGTGAGCACCGCGATAACCGCGGTGAACGCCATCACCGTCCCGTCGACGCTCACGGTGTTGAGGCGCGGAATGCCACGTGGCTGGAATGCGACGAGCAGCGTCACGCCCCATGCGGCGAGTAGGAGGCCCAGTACTCCGCCCACGAGTGAGAGGAGCACGCTCTCCGTCAGCAGCTGTCGGACGAGGCGTCCGCGGCCCGCGCCGAGGGCGGTGCGCAACGCCATCTCCGTCTGCCTGGTGGTCGAGCGCGCCAGCAACAGGTTCGCGACGTTCGCGCAGGCGATGAGCAGCACGAACGCGACGGCGGCGAGCAAGATCACCAACGGCGTGCGCACGTTGCCCACCATCGCCTCGCGCATCGACGTGACGGTGATGCCGAGTTTGCCGTTGTCGTCGGGATACTCCTTTTCGAGCCGCTTGCCGATCAGCCCGACCTCGGTCGCGGCTTGCTCGACGGACACGCCAGGCTTGAGTCGCGCGACGGCGCTCACGTACCATGCGCCCCGAGCCTTCACGGTGAAGCCGAGATCATACGCGATCGCAGTCCAGAGCTCCGTCTGTCGAGGGATGTCGAACCCTGGCGGCATCACGCCAACGATTGTGTAGCGCTCACCGTCGAGGTAGATCGGCGTGTCGATGATCCTCGGGTTCGATCCGAATCGCTGCCGCCACATCGCATGGCTGAGCACGACGACCTTGCTGCGTCCGGGCTCGTTCTCATCGGGATGAAAACCGCGGCCGAGCAGGGGCTCGACGCCGAGCACGCGGAAAAAGCTTGCGCTCGTCGATGCTCCGGTGACGCGGACAGGATCGCCGACGCCAGTGACGTTGTACGTGCCAGGGAGAAATGCCGCGGCGTCGGCCAGGGTGTGGCTCTGCTTGGCGACATCGAGGAAGTTCGGCGGAGACATGACGACCGGCTGTCCTTCCCAGACGTGGAAGATCCGCACGAGCGCGCCTGGGTCGCGATAGGGAAGCGGGCGCAGCAACACCGCATTCACCACGCTGAAGATCGCCGTGTTGGCGCCGATGCAGAGCGCGAGGGTGGCGATGACCACAGCGGCAAAGCCGGGCGAGCGGCGGAGCCCGCGCACGGCCAGCTTCACGTCCTGCGTAAGCTCCGACACGATGTCTCTCCTTTGCCGTTCACGATGGCGCCGCTCGTCGTGCGTTCGCAGCGCGCTACTGATGGTGTCGATGTCGCCGAATCGCACGACCGCGGCGTGTTTGGCCTCGTCGGGGGTCATGCCCCTCGCCTCGAACTCGCGGGCGCGCATGTCGAGATGGAACTGCACCTCGTCGTCGACATCCGCTTCGAGGTTTGGACCCCAGAAGCGGAGATAGCGTCGCCAACGCGGTGCGTCGCTCATCTCAGGCGAGCGCGGGATCGGCACGGAGCACGCGCGTGACTGCGCCCGCATAGCGGAGCCACACGGCCGCTTCGGACTTGAGATGCGCTCGCCCCGCCGCGGTGAGCGTATAGAAGCGGGCGCGGCGGTTGTTCTCGGATAGCCCCCATTCCGATTTGACCCAGCTCTTGTCCTCGAGACGGCGAAGGGCGGGGTAGAGCGAGCCCTCCTCGATGCGGAGCACGTCGCCGGTCGTGTCCTCGACCCAGCGAGCGACGGCGTACCCGTGCGCCGGTCCGGCGAGCAACGCCTTGAGGATCAGGATGCCGAGCGTGCCCTGCAGCAGATCACCGGTATCCTTCGGTCCCATCTCTCACTCCCCTTGGCAAGTCTATGGAAGATGGTAGGAGCGGCGATGTCAACTCGCAAGAGCCGGTTTGTCGGAGTGCCGCCGCTTTCGTCGCCGCGGCGACGGCGGCGTCGTAGTCCGGCTCCTGCATCTGGTCACCGACGTACTCGGCGAAGACGATGCGATCGGACTTGTCGATGACGAAGACGGCGCGCTGGAGGAGTCGCCATTCCTTGAGCATCACGCCATAGCGCTCGCCGAAGTCCGCCGTGCGATGGCTCGACAGCGCTTCGTGGCCGACCTGCTCGGCCCCGCGCCAGCGGGCGAGCGCGAAGGGAAGGTCCATGCTCACCGTGTATACGACGACACTCTCCGGCAGACTGGCAGAGCGCAGCGACTCCCATCGGCGCGCCCCGATGTGGCAGACCGGCGTATCGAGCGAGTTGACCACGTGCAGGATGCGAACTCGGCCGGCGCTGTCGCCGAGCGAGACGGAGTGCGGCGCGGCGTCGCCGGGGCCCATGGCGTCGAGGGAGAAGTCCGGAGCGCGGTCGCCCACCGTGAGCTTTCGCCCCACGATGGTGAGCTTGACCCCTTCCTCGAATGCTTCGCCGGTGCGCTCGTGGGTCGCCGGCATCGTCACATTGCCTTTTCGATCGCGCGCAGCGTCTTGAGCAATGCCGAGAGGTCGCGACTGGCCAGCTCCGGGCGTCCCATTTGGTCCCGCTCAATCTCGTGAAGCCGGCGCGCGATCTGAACGTCCGATCCGCCGCGGGCCATCAGGTTGTAGAGGTCGTGCACGTACTGCGTGTATTCCTCGTGCACTCCGGGCTGGTCGTGCACGCCGAGCGGGTCCCACTGGTCGAGCAAGGCCCGCGCAATCGCAGCCTCGGTAACAGCTCTATCCTGGTCCATTTTCGGAAGATGTCAGATGTCAGATGTCAGAAGTCAGATGCCGGAGGTGGATGAGGGGGGCGGAGGCACGATGATGCGAAGTCAACGACATCTGACATCTGACGTCTGATGACTGCCCCCATAGAATTACGGCCCGCTCTAGGCGGTCGCAAGCTGTTTTTCAGGTCACAGGGTCCGTTCGCCTGTGTATCAGGTTAGATTACTGAGTAACCAGGCGGAGAGCTTATGATCGGCGAGTTTCAGTTCGAGGATGGCGGCCGGACGTACACCTGCCGCGTGGAGCAGCCGCGCGCGGGCCGGACCGAAGCATGGTGGTGGTTCGGCGTTTCGGGCGACCAGCAGCGCTATGCACCCTTTCAAGCGAAGAAGGGCGACACGAGAGATTCCATTAAGACTCGGATCGTCGCGTACTACGCCGAGCTGTTGGTGCGGCGCGCCGCACCGCCGGTACCCCGTCATCACTGGGCGCGTCGCGGTCAGACGGCCGCGCCTGCCCCGGCCGCTGGTACTGAAGCGCCGGCAGCAGCCGCAGCCGCACCCGCCGCGGCCCCGGCTCCAGCCAAGAAGTAGCAGGCTCCGCGGCGCTCCTCGCGCCGCGTGATCGTTCAGTCATCAGCTCGAGGCCCGCATCGATGCAGATGATCAACTGGCGTCGCGGCGTTCACGTCGCGTGCGTCGCACTTTTCGTCTTCGCAGGGGCGTCGTGCGCCTCGCCGGCGTCGCGGGCTGGGGCGCAGGGTCTTCCGTCGAAGCTGGCGGACTCGACGTTCTGGCGACTGGTCACCGACGTGTCCGAGCCGGGCGGATTCTTCCGCTCGGACAATTTCGTCTCGAACGAGATCACGTTTCAGTACGTGATCCCCGAGCTAAAAAAGAGCACGGCGCAGGGCGGCGTGTACCTCGGCGTGGGGCCGGACCAGAACTTCACGTACATCATCGCGCTGCGCCCCAAGATCGCGTTCATCTTCGACATCCGCCGCCAGAACATGCTGCAGCACCTGCTGTACAAGGCGCTGATCGAGCGGTCGGCGGACCGCGCCGAGTTCATCTCGCGACTTTTCTCGCGCCCCCGGCCGCCGAAGCTCGATGGCAACGCGAGCGCGGATACCCTATTCGCGACGTTCGACAAGATCAGCGCCGACAGCGCGTTCTTCCAGAAGAATGTGGCGATGGTGACGGACCAGCTGGTGAAGCGGCACGGCTTCGCCCTCTCGGCTGATGACCTGCGCGCGATCGAGTACGTGTACACGGCGTTTTTCATCGGCGGGCCGGAGCTGACGTACTCGTTCGCGGCGCCGGGATCGGGCGCTCCGGGGATGGGAATGTTCGGCCGAAGGATGCCGACCTTCGAGTCGCTCATGATCGAGAACGACGGTCAGGGCGAGCAGCGGAGCTATCTCGCGAGCGAGGCAAACTTCCGCGTGCTCAGGGATATGGAGACGAACAATCTGCTCGTGCCGGTGGTGGGCGACTTCGCCGGTGACAAGGCGATCCGGACGGTCGGGCAGTATCTCAAGCAGCACAACGCGACGGTGACGGCGTTCTACCTATCGAATGTCGAGCAGTACCTGTTCCGCCAGAACGACGACTGGAAGAAGTTCTTCACGAATGTAGGCGCGCTGCCGCTCGACGCGAGCAGCACGTTCATCCGCTCGGTGTTCAACTTCAGCGGTGGATTCCGCGACACGCTGCCGCGCGGCGGTCCGCGCTCGACGACGATGCTCGCGTCGATGGCCCAGCAAGTGCGCGCGTTCACCGACGGCCGGCTGCAGACGTACTTCGACGTGGTGCAGACGTCGCGCTAGGCCGGCGGCTCGCGGTCGCGCTTACGAGGACTGCATCGCGCGGGCCCGCCGCCGGGCGCCCGCGCCGGTCCACCGGATCCCGCGGTAGCGCGAGCGCACCGACCGTATCGCGACGGACTCCGCGCCAAGCGGTCGCCGGGCCGGCGAGTAGCGGTGGTTCACGGGGCGTTGTGGCAGCCGGATCAGCCCGCGGTTTCAAGCCCTGTGGATAGCGCGGGCGCTCCGAACATCGCGGAC
>JALZAE010000587.1 GCA_030948535.1 Gemmatimonadota bacterium
GAGCGCATCGAGCGCGATCACGGCGTGGCGAAGTAGAAGGCGAGTCCGAGCAACGCGTAAACGGCGAGTAGCAGGACGCACGCCAAGCGTGGGTTACACGCCGCTGCTCGGGAGACTCGCACTCTGAGTGGGCCGAGTCCTCAGCGCGTCGCAAACCAGCGCGCGATCGACTTCGTGACGCCGGTGAGCCGCGACTTGAGTTGTTCCTGCGCCGCCTCCCGCACCGCCTCCGGGTACGTCGGGTACGCGTGGATGGTCGTTGCGAGCGCGCTCGCCCTCACGCCGTGCTTCATCGCAAGCGCGACCTCCGCGATGAGATTCCCCGCCCCGTGTCCCAATATGTGTCCGCCGAGAATGCGCCCCTTTCGATCGGTCACGAGCTTGACGAGACCGCTCGTCTCGCCGTCGACGATCGCGCGATCGACATCGCCGAACGACTGCCGCCACACTCGTACGTGGTCGCCATAGGCATCGCGCGCGGCCGCCTCGGTGAGCCCGACGTGCGCGAGCTCAGGCTCGGTGAACGTGACCCACGGTACGACGCGATAGTCGGCCTTGGTGCGAAAGGGAAAGAACGCGTTGCGAATGACGAGACCCGCCTGATATCCTGCCACGTGGGTGAAGCGCAGCCCACCCGTGACATCGCCGGCGGCCCAGACGCCGTCCGCGGTGGTCCGCAATCCTTCGTCGACGACGACCCCCTCCTTAGAGACCTCGACGCCGCCGGCGGCTGCCTCGATCGTCTGCGTGTTGGACACGCGTCCAGTGGCGACGAGGAGCGCGTCGCCGCGGAGAGTCTCGGTTCGCCCGTCATCGTGACTGATGTCGAGCGCGACGCCGCCGCCATCGTCGCGCGCCGCGCGCGTGGCGCGGGCGCCGAGCAGGAGTGTCACGCCTTCAGCGGCAAGACGTTCGCGCAGCCGTTCGGTGAGCTCGTCGTCCTCGCGCGGCAGGAGGCGCGGCGACATCTCCACCACGATGGCGTGCGTTCCCAAGCGAGCAAACGCCTGGGCCAGCTCCAGCCCGATCGGTCCGCCGCCGAGCACGAGCATGGTACGCGGCTGGCGCTCGAGATCGAAGATCGTCTCGTTCGTCAGGTACGGAACAGCGTCGAGGCCGTCGATCGGCGGGATCGCCGGCTTCGACCCCGTCGCGATCAGCACTCGCTTCGTGGTGAGGGTGCGCCCGTCGGCGTCGAGCGTCCGCGCACCCGTGAACCGCGCTCGCGCGCGAATGACCTCGACGCCCATACCGCGGAATCGCTCGGCGCTGTCGTGGGGCTCGATACGATGCTGTGCGTCGCGCACCCAACCGCGCACCGCCGCGAAATCGATCGCCGGCGCCGGAACGCGAACCCCGAAGCGGCCGGCATCGCGCACCGCCTGTGCCACGCGGCCGCAGGCGATCAGTGCCTTGCTCGGGACGCATCCGGTCCAGAGGCACTCGCCGCCCAGCCGATGCTCTTCGATCAACGCGACGCGCGCGCCGAGTCCCGCGGCGGCGGCGCTGGCGACGAGGCCCGCGCTCCCACCGCCGACGACGATCAGGTCAAAGCGCACGAGACCTGACCGGATACGGGTGTCGCACCGCTCGCGAGTGCTCGCCCCGCGCCATGCGCGATGCCCAGTCCGATTCTCCTGTTGGGCGGCGAGCGACGCCGCGCCCGAGCGTGGCGCGGGCGACGCCACGGTCGATGGACGGCACGCTACAGGCCGGCATATCCAGCCGTGCGAAGCGCGTCCATGACGTGCGCGCGCACCCGTCCCGGGTCGGTGTGCGCGCGCCCAGACGTGGCGACGGCACGTAAGAAAGCGCGCTCGAACTCGGCCTTGGGATGGCAGCGCGCGCAGATCGCCAGATGCGCCCCGATCATCAGCATCCTCTCGGGTGTGAGTTCATCGTCCAGATAATCCCACAATTGCCGCATCACCGATTCGCAATCGAGCATGGAAGCCGGCGCGCGCCGAGGACGCCAGCGTGCGAAAATTCTCGAGATGAGCTCTTCGAAGGTCATGACCCTCCCTCCCTGCCCGGACTGGAGTCATGCGAGGGGGGTCGCTTGGGCGTGTTGCGGGCGAGGCCGACATCCTGCGCGAAGGCAATGAGCGATTCCTGGAGGAGCCGACGGGCGCGGAATAGCCGGGAGCGGACGGTGCCGATCGGAACGTCGAGGATGGCCGCCGCTTCGGCGTACGCCGTGTCGTTGACATCCACCAACACCAGGGCCTCGCGGAACGGCTCCGACAGCGTCCATATCGCGTCCCAGATCGCGTCCGACAGATCGAATCGCGTGAACAGATCCTCGTAGCCACTCTCGCATGCCGCCTGATGCACGGCGATCGCCGCGAGCGCCTCGAGTTCGGCATCCGAGGCGGTGTCGAGACGCGCCTCGCGCTCCCGAGTGCGATAGTACGAATTACGGCAAATCGTAAAGAGCCAACTGCGGCAGTCCGTGCCCGGCGTGTAGGAATCCCAGCCCCGGTAGGCTTTGAGAAAGGTGTCCTGCACGAGATCGTCGGCGTCGGCCTCGTCGCGTGTGAGCGACAGCGCGTAGCGCGTCACCGCCGGCAAGCACGCGAGCGCGTCCGCGCCAAAGCGCTCATCCTTGTCATCGGCCGATCGATCCATATCGCTCCGGGAATCATCGCTCGCATAGAAAGTGACCGGATCGGATCGCTGTGTGCGCTCCAGAATGCCGGCGTGAAGCGGTCCGCCGCGTCCTCAGCGCCTCGATTGGTCATTGTCCATGAACCACGCGCAGCCGCGCCCGACGCCGAACGCTCCCGCTATGCCGTCTGAGTCCCTTCCGTACGCCGGCTCAGCTTCCAGTAGACCATCGCGGCGACGAGTCCGAAGGCGACGTGGCTGAAGATCGTGACCCAGTTTCGCGCCATCGCGAACCACGGGAAGATGCCGGTGAACAGGTAAAAATTCACCAGGTAGAGGAGCAGTCCCGTGACCGCGCCAATCGCCAGCGCGGCTCCGTAAGTGCGGCCGGCGATCGCGAACGCCAGGATCATCGCGAAAATGATGGAGAGGACGAAGTGCACCATCATTGCGGCCGCGAGCACCCCGGCGTCGAACGTCGGTGGCGAACCGCCGGGCATCGGCAGCACGCCCTTTCCCATGACGATCGCGGCAATCATTCGGGGGGGTCCCCACGGGCTGTTGCCGAGGAAGGCCGCGACCATCATCATCTCGAGGGCCATGAACACCAGGCCCGCGATGATCCCCGCCCAGGCGGCGGCGCTCCAGTCCACGCGCGCCTTCGACTCGATAGCGATAGTTGCCGACACGGTTCGCCTCCATTCAAGTGGTACGCCGAGCAGAGGACCGCCAGCTCGCAACACGCGGCGGTCGCGTGGTTCCTCGAGGCAAGACGTAGCAGTAAGAATTGGTTACCGGCGACGACGACAG
>JALZAE010000597.1 GCA_030948535.1 Gemmatimonadota bacterium
AGATCACGCCGGTCTCGAAGAGCGACGACGTCCACGAGATCGTGGGACGCATCCAGCAGAAATCGCAGGCGATTCTGACCAAGGAGCTGAATCTCGACGTCAAGGCGACGATGGGATTCGCGATGACGCTCTCCGAGGCGTGCCAGAACATCGTCGAGCACGCGGGGCGTGGCGGATGGGTCGCCGTGCAGACGTACAAGTGGGCCAAGCGACTCGGCCGGCGCGTCGTCGTGATCGCGGTCACCGACGCGGGGATGGGGTTTCGGCAATCATTGGAAAGCGCGCAGGGCAGAATTCCGAGCGATCGATGGGACGACGCGGCGGCGTTGGAAGAAGCGGTGATCAAGGGCGTGAGTCGTTTTCGCGATCCCGGCCGCGGACAAGGTTTGGCCGGCGTGCGACGCTACATTGGTCGCTGGGATGGGAAGTTGTCCATCAGGTCCGGGACAGCTAAGATCGCCATCGTTCCAACCTGGGATGAAGACGTGCCGCTCGAAGAGAAGCTCCCGTACTTCCCGGGCGCGCAGATGCAGATCACGATTCCCGAACGGGTCGACGGCAAGTGACCCGCGCGTGATCAATCACATCGACCTCAGCTCGGTGCTGCGCCGCACCGTGTGCGATCTGTACTCCGATCTCGTCACACGTCCCACCGGCGCCGCGGTGCGGCTCGGCATCGAGCAGCAATTGGCCGCCCTGGCCGAGCCGACGTTGACGGTCATCGACTTCTCGCACGTTGGGCTGCTCGACTTCTCCTGCGCCGATGAGATCGTCGCGAAGCTGCTGCTGCGCTACACCGCGCAGCCCGTCGGCGGCAACGAGGCGATGGCCGCGCCGCGCGATGCCTACTTCGTCTTTCGCGGATTGCACGAGTCGCACCTCGACGCGATCGAATGCGTGCTTGACCGGCACGGTCTCGCGATCGTCGCCCAGAGCGCCGACGGCGCCGTCACGCTCGTCGGATCGATCGGCGACGAAGAGCGGCAAGCCTGGGAGACGTTGTGCCGCATCGGCCGGTGCGCGGCGGCGGAGTTGTCGCGCGCCGCCGGGTTCGCGCCGCAGCGCAGCGAGGCGGTGCTGGGCGCGCTCGCGCGACGCAAGCTCGTCATGCTCTTCGACGAGAGCTACGTCGCGGTCGGAGCGACGACGTGAAAAAAGAGGTGTACAACCCGCCGCTGCAAGTCGTCGGGTTGATCGCCACGCGCAAGAATGATGAGGAGCGCGGCCCGCTCATTCGGATGCGACCCGACGACGCGGCGCTCCGCCTGGTGACCGAGGGCGAGCTGGTGTGGGTCTACGGCCCGCGGCGCCACGAGCTAGCGACGGTGCAGATCGACGATACGCTTCCGCGCGGCGGTGTGGTGGTGCGCGACATCCTCGGCGCGTCGCCGTCGGAAGTCGTACGCGTGGTGAAGACCGACACCGATCGCCCGATGCCGACGGGCACGCTCGCGTGAGTCCGTCGCCGGACGGGCCCCGGCCGGGCCGCTCGACCATTGCCGTCCACGGAGGAAGCCGGGCGCATCAGGTTGGCGAGCCGGTGGTCACGCCGATCTACCAGAGCGTGAACTTCCAGCAGGAAGTCGGCACGGCCGAAGGGATGCGCTATCCGCGCGACGGCAATCATCCGAACGCCGAAGTGGTGCAGCGCCGATTGTCCATGCTGGAGGGCGCCGAAGCGGCGCTGGTGCTGGCGAGCGGCCAGGGGGCTACGGCGTGCGCGATGCTCGCCCTGCTCCGCCCGGGCGATCATCTCATCGCCAGCTCGTGGGTGTACGGCGGCACGCAGGAGTTCTTCACGACGGAGCTCGAGCCGATGGGGATCGAGGTGACGTTCGTCGATCCGCTCGAGCCGCGCGGCTGGCGCAAGCAGGTGCGGCAAGAGACGCGGGCGATCTTCCTCGAGACGCCGGTGAACCCGACGTGCCGCGTGCTCGACCTCGCGCCGATCGCCGTGCTCACCCGCGACAGCAGCATCGCGCTCGTGGTCGACACCACGTTCGCGAGCCCGATCAACTATCGCGCGATCGAGCATGGCGCGGACGTCGTGATCCAGTCGACGACGAAATATCTGAACGGCCACCACGATGCGATCGGTGGCGTGGTCCTCGGAAGCGCGTCATTCATCGAGGAAGTGCGGCAGAAGATGATTCACTGGGGACAGGCGCCCGATCCGTTCGGCGTCTGGCTGCTCGAGCGCGGTCTCAAAACGCTCGAGCTCCGGGTGACCCGCAGCAACGAGAACGCGATGCGCGTCGCGCAGTGGTGCTCATCGCGCCCGGAGATCGTGCGCGTGCACTACCCCGGGCTGGAGCATCATCCCGACCACGCGCTGGCGGCGGCTACCATGAACGGTTTCGGCGGGATGATGGCGATCGAGTTGGCCGGCGGTCCCGACGAGGCCGAGCGTTTCGTCGGCGAGCTGCGCTTGATCACGCACGCGCCGAGTCTCGGCGGGGTTGACTCGCTGGTGAGCGAGCCTCGCTTCACGTCGCACACGAATCTCACCGCCGAGCAGCGCGCGGGGCTGGGCGTACCCGATGGGTTTTTGCGCCTGAGCCTCGGCATCGAAGACGCCGAAGATCTCATCGCCGACATCGAGCAGGCGCTCCTCTCGTGACCGATCAATGTCCGACCGATTGACGACGGAGACCGAAGCCGCGCCGGGCGACCGACGGCGCGTCGAGCGGCGCACGAGCCAGCTGCTGGCGGAGCTGACGCTGCCCGAGCTGCGCCGGATGGTGCTGACGATGACGCTCTCGGTCGTCGTGTTGGTGTTGTTCCTATGGATGGTGCGGACGGTCATCATCGGCGCCATTCTGGCCGTGATCGTCGCACTCTACATACGGCCGCTGTACGAGCGCGTGTTGCGCGTGGTTCCGAGCCGGACGCCGGCGTCGCTGCTGACGCTCTTCGCGCTGATGATTCCACTCATTGCGATCAGCATCTACAGCTGGATCGAGCTGCGGCACGCGACGCAGTATCTCACCGCGCACCAGGACGAGGTCGTCGCGCAGATCGACGGGGCAATCCACCGTATTCCGTTCGCCAAGGGCGAGACCTTCACCGAGCAGATCCGGAACGGCGTGCTCGCCGCGACCGGATACGGCACCAAGTTCGCCATGACGCTCAAGGCCGAGCTCGCCGAGCTCACGGTCGCTGTGGCCATTTTTTTCTTCACGCTGTGGTACGTGCTCGTCGATGGCGACGAGATTGTCGCCTACGTGCGATCCAAGGTGCCATCGCGTTACGCGGAGCTGGCCGCGGCGCTGGAGAGCAACGTCCGCGGCGTGCTCTACGGCGCGATCTACGGCACCGTCGTGACACAGACGATCAAGTCGATCGTCATCCTCATACTGAACCTGGTGTTCCAGGTGCCGCTCGCGGTCGTACTGGCGATCCTGTCGTTCATCATCGGCTTCTTCCCGATCGTCGGATCGTGGTCGGTGTATCTGCCGGTGGCGCTGTGGCTGGTGATTTTCCGTAATGCCTGGATTTCGGCGGCGATCATTCTGTTGGTCGGATTCTTCGGCAACACGATGTTCATCTCGATGTACGTGCGACCGAAGCTCGCGGCGGAAAAATCCCGCGTGCTCAACTTCTATTGGATGTTCGTGGCTCTGGTGACTGGCGTCTACACGTTCGGCATCGTCGGCATTCTGCTCGGCCCGATCATCATCGGGCTGCTCAAGGCGGTCATCGATACGGTGACGGCGCAGCAGAATTGGCGCCTGTTCGACGCCGATGGCGAGCCCGTCGGCGCCGGGACCGGCGCGCTGGTCATTCCGTCGTTGTTGTCGAGCCACTCCGAGAGCCGGCCGGCCGAGCCGCCCAAGGGCGAGTCGTGATCCGCTTCTCGCACGTCACGAAGGAGTATCCGCGCACCGGGACGGCGCTCAACGACGTCTCGTTCTTCATCAACAAGGGCGAGTTCGTCTTCCTCACCGGGCCGAGCGGTGCCGGCAAGTCGACCATCCTCAAGCTCGTGTACATGGAGGAGAAGCCGACCAGCGGCGAGGTGAAGGTCGCGAACCAGTACGCGACGCTGATCAAGCGGCGCGACGTCTCGATGTTTCGCCGGAAGCTCGGTGTGGTGTTTCAGGATTTTCGGCTGCTGGATGATCGCACCATCGAGCAGAACGTCGCCTTCGCGCTCGAGGTCACGGGCGCGGCGCACTCCAGCATCTCGCCGAAGGTGAGCCGGCTCTTGACTCAGGTCGGACTCGGCTCCAAGTCGAACAACTATCCGCGTGAGCTGTCCGGCGGCGAGCAGCAGCGCGTGGCGATCGCGCGCGCGCTGGTGAACGATCCCTTCGTCCTGATCGCCGACGAGCCGTCCGGAAATCTCGACGACCGCGCGACGCGCGGCATCTTTCAGCTGCTGCGCGACATCAATGCCGCCGGCACCGCGGTGATCATGGCGACGCACAACCTGGATCTCGTGCGACGCGCCGACCTGCGGGTGATCGAGATCAACCGCGGCCAACTGGTGTTCGACTCGGGCGAGGGCACCGTGGCGCAGCCCGTGCCCACGCCGGCCGCGAATGGTTGAGGGCGGAGTGACACGATGCGTCTGACCGTCCGCGAATCGCTGCTCGCGTTCAAGCGCGCTCCGCTGCTGAGCGCGCTCAGCATTCTGACGATTGCGTTCAGCCTGTTCGCCTTCGCGCTGTTTGCGCTGGTGGCGCTGAACGTCGGCAAGGCGCTGCGCGAGGTCGAGGAGCGCGTCGAGATCCGCGCCTTCGTCACCGATGGTACGACGCGCGAGACGATCGAGACCGCGAGTGCCGACATCGCCGCATTTCCGGAAGTGCAGAACGCCGTCACCGTCACGCCGGAAGAGGCGCTGGCCAAAGCGCGCAAAGAGCTCGGCGAGTTTCAGGACGTGTTCGACGCCGCGGTGCTCCCGGCCTCGCTTGAGATTCATCTCAAGCCGGGCTTCCGCGATCCCGAGACGGTGAAGAACGTCGCGGCGCGCATCCAGACCTATCCCTTCGTCGAAGAAGTGCGCTACGGCGAGGAGTGGGTCGCCAAGCTCAACACGATTCGCAACATCGCGACGGCGGCCGGCATCGCACTCGGCATCGCATTCGCCGCGGTGGCGGTGATCATCATCGGCGCGACGATCCGCATGGCGGTGCTGGCGAGAGCGCGCGAGATCTCGATCATGAAGATGGTGGGCGCGACCGACGGCTTCATCCGCCGCCCGTTCCTACTCGACGGTCTCGCCAAGGGGCTGATCGGCGGGGCGCTGGCGCTGCTCCTCACCTGGTTCGCGGCGTCGCTCATCAGCACCTACATGCTGCGCACGACCTTCTTCACTTGGCAGCTCGCCCTCCTCGGCGCGTGCTGCGGCGGCCTCATCGGACTCTTCGGCAGTGCGCTCTCGGTTGGGCGCCATCTGCGAAAAATCTGAGAGCCGCCGATGAATCCGACCGCGGGCTGTGCATTCGTGACTGTGAACGGCAAGGGGAGCCGCAGATTTACGCGGATCTACGCAGATGGAGCACGGCCGCGTCTCAAGGCAGTTGTCACAAAATTTCTGACAAGGTTTTTTGAAAGGCTGTATTCGCGTCCATCCGCGAGAATCTGCGGCTGCTCTTTGCAGTTGACATCACAAAGAGCAGCAACGCTGATCCGCGGCTGCCTGCTAGCGATGCTGTTGCTCGCCCCTGCCGCCACGATCCGCGGCCAGACGAACGCCAAGGAGCAACGGGATCAGCTCGAGCAACTTCGTCGCGAGCGCGAGGCGTTGACGAGGAAGCAGCAGGAGCTCAAGAGCACGGTGCACGATCTGTCGGAGGAGGTCACCCTCCTCGATCGACAGGCGGACATGACGCAGCGGCTCGTCGCCTCACTCGACGCGCAGATGTTGTCGATCACGAAGGAGCTGGACGCGACCAGCTCGGACCTCGTGCGGGCGGGTGATGAGCTGGCCGTGAAGCGTGCGTCGCTGCAGCGCCGGCTGGTCGACATCTACAAGCGCGGGCCGCTCTACACCGTCGAGGCGTATCTCTCGGCCAATACCTTCGGGGAGCTCATCGCGCGCTATAAGTATCTTCACATCGTCGCGCAGCGGGATCGCGACCTCGTCGGACGCGTCGAGTTGTTGCGGAACAAGATCACCACGCAGCGCGCGAGCCTCGAGCGCTTCCAAACGAACATCGAAGCGGCGCGTACGGAGAAGGCGGCCGAAGAGCTGCACCTGCGCGATGTCGAGCGCGAGCGCACGCAGAGCCTGACACAGGCCAAGCACACCGTGAAGGAGACGGACGAGCGCCTACGCGCGATCGAGAATACCGAGCGGCGGCTCACCGATCGCTTGAGCTCGCTCGAGAGCGAGCGTCTGCGCGACATCCGCGGCCGGCCCGCCACCGCCGCCGCGTCGAGCACGATCAAGACGAGCGATTTCGGGCACCTCGATTGGCCAACCGAAGGAACGATCCTCTACAACTTCGGACGCGTCATCAATCCGAATAACACGACCATCCGCTGGAACGGCATCGGCATCGGCGCCGCCGAGGGATCGCCCGTTAAAGCGGTGGCACAGGGCAGGGTCGTGGTCGCCGATCAGTTCGGCACGTACGGACTCACCGTCATCGTGCAGCATGGCGGCGGCGACTACTCGGTATACGGCTCGCTCGGCAGGCTCGCCGTGCAGAAAGGCGCATCGATCACCAAGGGGCAGATCGTCGGCTACGTGGGGACATCGGACCCGAATTTCCCCGCACATCTCCACTTCGAGATCCGACCGCAGGGCCGGGCGGTCGATCCATTGGAATGGCTGCGCGGCACTCGATAACCGCGCCGCTGCTCGGCGCGCACATCTCGTCGGCCGGGGGCGTCGCGCAGGCGCCCGCACGCGCGAAGGCGATCGGTGCGACGGCGATGCAGATCTTCAGCAAGATGGCCAACCGATGGGCCGAGCGCGTCTGCCTCGACGATGAGTGCGTCTCCTTTCGTTCCGCACTGGCCGACACCGATGTGCAGATCATCTCGGCGCACGACAGCTACCTGATCAATCTCGCCTCGCCCGAGCCCGGCCTGCGCGCGCGCTCGATGCTCAGCTTCATGTACGAGCTGCAGCGCTGCGAGGCGCTCGGGCTCGACTATCTCGTCTCGCATCCCGGCAATTTCATCGACGATCGCGCGAACGGCGTCGCGCGCAACGCCGAGTCCATCGCGATGGCGCTCGAGCTCGTACCCGGCAACGCGATGCTCTTGATGGAGACGACCGCCGGCAGCGGCACGGCGATCGGCGCATCGTTCGAGGAGATGGCGGCGCTGATCGAGGCGATTCCCGCGCCGCTGCGCGACCGCGTCGGCGTGTGCGCGGACACGGCGCATCTGTTCGCGGCCGGCTACGATCTCGTCCATGATTTCGACGGCGTGTGGACGCGATTCGAGGACACGGTCGGCCTCGCGCGCCTGCGCATGATGCACCTCAACGACTCGAAATCGCCGCTCGGATCGCGCGTCGACCGCCACCAGCTCATCGGCGAGGGACACCTCGGCGAATATCCCTTTCGCCGCATCATGACCGACGAGCGGTTCGTGAATGTGGCCAAGGTGATCGAGACGCCGAAGCTGGATGATGCCGAGACCACGGATCGGAGAATGTTGGACCGCTTGCGGGGTTATGCCCACGGTTAAGCAGTATTTCGGCCCTAGTGCCATCCCGGGGGCGACGATATTCTTCGCCTCACGTATGTCGCTCCGCACCTCCCGTAGCCTACCTGCGCGCACGTGGATCACCCGCTTCGCCCTCGCCCTCGCGGCGGCGGCGCAGCTGTGCTTGATCGCGCTTGCGCCGGCGGCCGAGGCGCGCGAGGCGAAGAGCGCCGCAGCACACGTGGAGGCTGCCGGCACGACGCGGCACTTCGCGCACCAGGCGGACAATTGCGCCGCGTGCGTCGTTCGGGCGCTGGTCGGCGACGCGCCACGCGCGGTCAGAGCGCTGCCGTCGCTCGCGATGCACGAGCGCGCGGTTACGCGCGTGGTGCTGCCGCCGCAGATCGCGGCGCGCGCATCGCCCATCTCTCCACGAGCCCCGCCAGCCATCGTGTGAGTCGGCCGCGCCATCGCGCGGTCCGGCACGTCGGGCGCGTAGCGCCGGCGCATTCAACCGACGGAGTCGCGCGTACCGCGCGCTCCTCTCACCTGCGATGTTCCGTGCGTGGTCCGATTTGATTTCGGCCGCGCCGCGGTCCGAGGTCTTGGGCACAATGCATTATCGCCGGAATTCCCACGCTCTGTGGCAACTCGGTCTCGCGACGGCGGCCGCCGTATCGGCCGCGGCGCAGCAACCGGATTCGGTCGCGCGCGCAGATTCCATCGCGCGCGCCCGCCGAGACTCGATCACGCTCGCCCGCGAAGTGGAGCGCATCCGCAATGAGCCTCGCGCGCGGGTAAGCGACCCGATCCCCATCGCGCCGCCACTCCGGCTCACCCGCCGTGAGGCCATCCAGGAGGCGCTGGCGCGCAATCCCACTATTACGGTGGCGCGCGAACAAGTCTCCCAGGCGGAAGCACGCTACGTCCAAGCGGCGGCCCTGCCGGAGCCCGGCATCGGCGCGACCGTGCTCGGGCAGTCCGGCTTCATCCGACCGCACTCGGCGAGCGAGACCGACATCAGCTTTGGCATCACCGTTCCTTTTCCGCAAAAGATCTATTTGCGCGGCGCCGCGGCCCGAGGTGACGTCGGCAACGCACAACAGACGCTCGCCCTCCAGCGACAGACCATCGCCTTTCAGACCTCGCAGGCGTACGACTCGCTCCTCGTTTCCGAGCGGCACCGGACGGACTTTCTGGAGTCGCAGCTGCTCGCCGCGGATTTTCTCAAGAAGACGGAAGCGCGCTACAACGCCGGCACCGCTGCCAAGCTCGACGTCATCCAAGCGCGCGTCGGCGTGGCCCAGGCGGGCAACGATGTGCTCGGCGCGGAGCGTGGCGTCGCCACGGCGCGGGCGGCGCTCAACCGTCTCCTGGGGCGTGTACTAGGCGCGACGATCGAGCCGGCGGATTCGCTTGCCATCCCGGCGCCTCCGCCCGAGCTGGACGCGCTGGAGCGCGCCGCCTTGACGAACCGTCCTGAGATTCGCGGCGTGGCGGCGCAGCAGCAGGGAGCAAAAGCGAACCGCTCGCTGGCGCAGCAGTTCTGGCTCCCCGATGTCTCGCTCAGCGTGTCACGAAATAACGTGTACGGCGAGGCCCCGAACTACTCGAGCGGTATCGGCATCGGCATCCCGCTCTTTTTCTGGCAGCACACCCGCGGCGAAGTCGCGGAAGCGAAACACCACGAATACGAGCTGGCCGCGTCGTATCGCGACGTCACGTCGCAAGTCGGGCAGGACATACGCTCGACGTACGCGGTCGCGGTCACCGCCCTCAGGCAGGTGATCTTCATTCGCGATGAGCTGCTCCCCGCGGCGACGGAAGCGTATCGCGTCGCGTCGGTGAGCTATGGACTCGGCGGATCGTCGGCGATCGAAGTGCTCACCGCGCAACAGACGCTGATCGCCGCGCGAAGCCAGTACGCTACTGCGCTC